>CBDUXS010000060.1:0-7103 GCA_965371255.1 uncultured bacterium | reverse complement strand
GCATGCGATTTTCCGTAGCCGATGTTGGCTGCGATCGTATCGCCGAACAGCAACGGTTCCTGTGGAACGATGCCGACGGCCGTCCGGAGTTCGATGAGCGGAATCCGCCTCAGGTCAGCACCACGAAGCGTAATGACTCCCTGGGTCGGATCCCAGAACCGCGGAACGAGAGACGCGAGGGTCGTCTTGCCTGCGCCGCTCGGGCCAACGAGCGCGACGATTTCGCCGGGGCTGATGACGACGTTCAGGCCGCGGAGGATCCACGGCTCGTCATGACCATACCGAAACCACACGTCGTGAAACACGAGCCCGCTGCCTTCGCTCACCGGCGGCAAGGCTTCGGAATGCCGCGGCTCCTTGATCGCCGGCTCCGTGTCGAGCAACTCGAATACCCGCTTCGCGGCCCCCATCGCCTCCTGGAAGCCCGACCACAAGGAAGCGAGCGCGGTAATCGCCGCGGCGATGGTCACGGCGTATAGCAGGAAAGACACAAGCATGCCCGCCGTGATCTCCTGGGCAATGACAAGGCGACCGCCTTCCCAGAGCACTGCCACAACTCCACCAAACGCGATGAACGTCACGAGGCCGAAGAAGGTGCCGCGAGCCAGCGCCCGGCGGATCTGGTCCCGCAGCGCTGCCCGGATTCGCTCGCCGTAGCGCTGTTCTTCCCAACCCTCCCGGACGAAGCTCTGCACGGTCGGGATCTGTGTCAGCGCCTCCTCGGCGGTCGCGTTCGCCGAAGCCAGACGATCCTGCACGCGCGTACTCTGCTTTCTCAGGACACGCCCGAACGCGAACGCACTGAGAACTACGATGGGTGCGACCATCACGGTGGTCAGCATCAGCTGAGAATGGAGGATCGCCAGGATCGTCAGTCCACCGAATAGAAACAGTATCTGCCGGAAGAACTCGGCGATCTGGTGGCTCAGCACGGTACCCAGCGTCGAGCAATCGGACGCCAGGCGGCTCGTCAGTTCGCCCGAACTGCGTTCTGAGAAGAAGCCGGGAGACAGCGTGAGGAGGTGCTTGAACAGGTCGGTCCGCAGGCCGGCGACCACACGCTCGGATGTCGCTCCGAGCAGGAAGACCTGTACGAAGTTCAACACGGCCTGAACTCCGAACAGCGCGACGAGAATCAGAGCGATTTGGTTAAGCGTCTCCGAGTCACCAGTTCCAAATGCCGCGTCGAGCAGGTATTGGACGGCAATGGGGAACGCCAGACCGATGGCTGCGCTGAGAACGAGGGCGATCGCGGCGATGGACACGGCCACACGATGTGGCCGTAGCCGAGGCACCAGGCGCCTCAACGTCGACCGGGGCCCCAACGAATCATTTTGCCGCTGCTTCGCCATCAGTTCCCGGTCTGCCTGTTGGTCTGCGGTCTCAGATGCCGACATAGCACCCTGGCGAGCCCTCCTCTATAATCCGGCCTTCCGACCAGACCATATCGGGCCGGGTCGCCGGGAACCAGACGCGCCAGACCTGCGCGGGGAACCGAACCGTGAGTTCAAACCAGCAGTTACGTCGGACACTTGGCCGGCTTGGCGCTGCGGCGTCCATTGCGACATTCGCTCTGATCGTGCTCGGCGGCATCGTCCGTATCAGTGGTAGCGGATTGGGTTGTGGAGATGACTGGCCACTGTGCAATGGCCGTTTGTTCCCGCCGTTGGATCTACCGACGCTGATCGAATACGGCCACCGGTTGACCGCCCTCCTGGTCTCCGCGTTAGTCGGAGCTGTAGTGCTGGTCGCCTGGATGGTCTGGCGTCGGGGATCAGGTACGACCAACGGCACGGGAGCGGGTTCACGCCTGTTGCGACTGGCCGTCCTCGCCGGGGTCCTCCTCGTCGTACAGATCCTGCTGGGAGCCGTGACGGTGTGGCTCGAGTTGCCGCCCGCCTCGGTCATCCTTCATCTGGGCACGGCAATGCTGTTGCTCGCCGCGCTGATCGTACTGACGAGCGAGACTTACGGCTCGGGTCGGGGACGATTGGAAGACCGGGCCACGCGGCTCGCATTCTGGACGGCCGCCGCCACCTTTGCGGTAATACTGCTCGGAGCGCTCACCGCCAACCTCAATGCCGGGCACGCATGCCAGGGGTTTCCCTTGTGCAACGGATCGATCTTCCCTTCCAGCGGTGGCAACCCGCTCGTACACACTCACTGGACGCACCGTGTGGCCGCCTACGGACTCGTCGCCTGGTGCCTGGCGTTACCCTTCGTGATCACCCGGAACCGGCCGTCGGATCCCGGTCTGCGTCGCCCGGCCCGAATCACGGCGATGACTGCCCTGATGCAGTTGATCGTTGGCGCCGCCATGGTCCTGATGAATCTTCCCGGCGAACTCCGCGCCGTTCATGTCGGCCTCGGGGCTGCCGTTTTCGTCGCCGCCGTGCAGCTCGCCTGGGAGGCCAGATATCCCGCGTCGGGTCAGCCGATCGATTCGAGCAGCGCCACATGACCGAGGCCGCCTGCCGCACAAATGCTTACGATGCAGCGCGAACCTGGCGGCATCCCGGATAATTCGACCGCCGCCTGGGAAAGCATCCGCGCTCCCGTCGCCGCGAACGGATGACCAATTGCGACGCTGCCGCCGTTCGGGTTGATACGGTCGCCCGGAAACGGTCCGAACTCGGTGTCAATGCCTGATTCTTCGCGCACCCAATCGTCGTCCTCGAGAGCCTTCAACGTGCACAGAACCTGCGCGGCGAATGCTTCATGGATCTCCCACAATGCGATGTCACGGTAAGATAGATCGTTCCGGGCGAGCAATCGCGGAATCGCGATCGCCGGCGCAATCAGCAGGCCCTCCCGGCGGGGGTCGATCGCGGCGACTTCCCAATCGAGCAGACGGACGCGGGGCAGGGCATCGGGGAGCCGGGCCGCTCCGGCTCCTGAGGCCACCCAGCAGCTGGCCGCCCCATCTGTCAACGGCGACGAGTTTCCGGCAGTAAGCGTTCCGTTCTGCCTGTCGAACGCCGGCCTGAGTTTCGCCATCGCCTCGACAGAGGTGTCCGGCCGGGGAAGCGTGTCCGCATCGACGCCGAACGTGCCGGGTGACACCAGCAGCGGCCGGAAGAATCCGTCAGCCGCAGCGCGGGCCGCGTTGTGATGGCTGGCGACGGCGAACTCGTCCTGAGCGTCACGCGGAATCTCCCAGTCGCGCGCCATCTCCTCCGTATGCTGGCCCATCGACTTTCCGGTCGTTCGCTCTTCCACCGCAGGAATGCTCAGCCTGAGGTCCGACGGCCGCAGCCGCGCGAGTTGCTTCGCCGAGTCCAACGGACTGCGGGCCTGGCCGGCCCGGCGCAGCTTCTGGCTGAAGGAGCGGGACAGGCCCACCTGCGTCGCCGACATCGACTCCACGCCGCCGCACAGAGCGAGGTCCAGGTGGCCGTCCGTGATCTGCGCTGCGGCGTGCGTCGCCGCGGCGATACTCGTCGCGCACTGCTGGACCATCGTGAGGGCCGGCACCTGCGGATCGAGTCCGGCATCGAGCCATACTTCGCGCGCCCAGTTGCTGACGGCGAGTGTTGGGATCACGGTGCCCCAGACGACGAGATCAACTCCGCCCACTCCGTCCGGTCCGACGCCGCGGGATCCGACGACGGTCTGCTGCACGACAGGAACGGACAGCTTGAGGGCATCCAGATCTTCGAGCCCGCGGTCCATCTTGGTGAACGGACTGCGTAGTCCCGGAAGAACGTATACAGCAGGTCGATCAGACATGCGATTATCCTTTAGAAGCCTATTGAGGAACTGGCGCGATGTGACTTCTGACTGCAAGATGTTGGTCCATGGGATGCGCCGCCACGATACGATGCCGCTGTGCGACAGAGCGTTCAAGTGCCGGTCCGATGCCCGTCCGAGTTTGGCGGAGAAATCACGTTAGACAACTGGTGTAACGCAGTATATGGCAAAACAGTTCAACTCTCCGCGCGTTCGTTTCGCTCCTAGCCCCACGGGCTATCTGCACGTGGGCGGAGCCCGCACGGCGCTGTTCAACTTTCTCTATGCCCGACAGACCGGCGGATCGTTCCTGCTCCGGATCGAGGACACGGACAGGGAGCGCTCGAGTGACGCAATGACCGAGCAGATCCTCGACGCGATGGGATGGCTGGGACTCGACGTGGATGAGCCGCCGGTTCACCAGGCGGACGGAGTCGAGCGTCATCGCGCGGCCGCGGAAGAGTTGCTGGCCACGGGGGCTGCCTACCGGAGTTTTCTCAGTCCGGAGGAGTTGACGTCCGTCCGCGGGCGAGCGCGCGAGGAAGTCCTTCCGATCCGCCGCTCGTTGATCGGTGTGCCGGACAAGGAAGCACAGCGCCGTGCCGCCGCCGGCGAGACATTCGCGGTATTTTTTGCCGTTCCTGATGGTCGTGTGACGGAGTGGGACGACGTAGTCCATGGGCCTACCCGAATCCAGAACGACACGATCGATGATTTCGTGTTGCTGCGATCCGATGGCACTCCGGTCTACAATCTGGCGGTCGTCGTCGACGATATGGACATGGGGATTACGCTCGTGCTTCGCGGCGACGACCACCTGTCGAATACGCCGAAGCAGACGCTGATCTATCGCGCGTTGGGAACGGAACCGCCTGGTTTCGCACATGTGCCGATGATCCTCGGCTCCGATGGTAAGCGGCTCTCGAAGCGGCACGGAGCCGCATCAGTCGAGGCGTATCGTGAAACGGGAATTCTCCCGGAGGCGCTGGTGAACTTCCTCGCGCTGCTCGGTTGGTCGCCGGGCGACGACCGTGAGGTGATGGACCTGGAGGAACTCACGGACGCTTTCTCACTCGAGCGCATCCTCAAGAAGGCATCCATATTCGACGCGGAAAAACTGGAGTGGCTCAATGGGCGCCACCTGGCCCGGATGTCGCCCGAGCGACTGGCTCCCGTGGTCCTGGATCACATGCCGGAGGCGGAGCGATTGCAGGCCGAATCGGAGTCGGCCCGCCTGCTGTCGGTGGTCGATCTCGTTCGCCAGAGAACCCGCACCATGCAGGCGATGGCGGACCAGGCGAGCCCGTTCTTCACGCCGATAGGGAATCTGCAGTTCGCTTCGGCCGCGACGGCGAAGCACTGGAAGGATCGCGAAGCGACGAGCCGGCGGTTACAAGCCGTGCGCGAATTGCTGCAGCGTACCGGAGATCTGCAAGCCGAAGCGCTGGAGGCTGATCTTCGCGGTCTGGCGGAACAGTTGGAGATTGGTGCCGGCAAACTGTTTCAGCCGTTGCGTGTCGCGCTGATGGGGACGGCCGAGAGTCCGGGGATTTTCGATGTCATCACCCTGCTCGGGCGGGACCGTTGTGTCGAGCGTCTGGACCGGGCACTGGAAGCGATCGCTGCACTGCCTGGCCCGCCTGACTCTCCTGCGGGCGAATGACGCCCGCATTTGACGAAGAGTTGATGGAACGCGCACTCGCCCAGGCGCGTCTGGCCGAGGCTGCGGGCGAGGTTCCCGTCGGCGCCGTGCTCCTCGCCCCGGACGGCACGTTGCTCGTGGACCACAACCGTACGCGACAGCGAAGTGATCCGACGGCGCACGCCGAGGTGCTCGTCATGCGGGCAGCAGCGGCCGCCCGAGGGGACTGGCGGCTCGACGGCTATGGGCTCTACGTGACGCTGGAACCCTGTGCGATGTGTGCCGGCGCCATCGTGCTGGCCCGGATCACCCGGCTCGTTTTCGGCGCCTCCGATCCGAAGGCGGGGATGTGCGGCTCTCTGGGCAACCTCGTACAGGACGGGCGGCTGAATCACAGCGTCGAAGTTGAATCCGGAATGCTTGGCGAGGAATGTGGGGACCTTCTACGAGCGTTCTTTCGGGCGCGACGTTAGCTGGAAAACTGCGGCGAATCCATGTCCGGGCGGCCGACGAAGCGCAGCACGAGGAAGATCACCGCCGCACCGATAACGTACGAGAATACCGGAGGCATGCCGTAGGCCGTCGGGATGTTTCCTGCGACGATCCCAATCCCCCCGACAAGCAGCGCGTATGGCATCTGCGTCCGCACATGATCCACGTGATCGCAAGCCGACGCCATCGAGCTGAGTACGGTCGTATCCGAGATCGGCGAGCAGTGATCCCCCCAGATCGCCCCCGCAAGCACGGAACTCAGCGTTCCGAGCAACAGTGTGCTCGTCGCACCCGCTGCCAACGCTTCCGCACCACCAAGCGACACCGAGAGCGGGATCACGAGCGGGATAAGGATGGCCATGGTGGCCCACGATGTGCCGGTGGCGAACGCGATCACAGCGGCCATGAGGAACACGAGAGCGGGCAGTAATTCGATCGGAATGTTTCCGCTCAACAGCCCGCTGAGATATTCCGCAGCGCCCAGGACTTCCGTTACCTGCCCGAGCGACCAGGCAAGGATCAGCACGAGAAACGCGAGAAGTGTCGCTTGAATGCCGCCGATCATCGCGCCAACCGAATCCTTCAAGCTCATGATTCGCTGGACGACGGAAAGGCCTATCGCTACGAGAACACCGGACAGCGAGCCCCACAGCAGAGCGTTGTAGGCGTTCGCTTCGCCAAATATCTCAGACAGCGTTCCCGGCCGGCCCAGCGCGGCCTTACCGTCGAAATAGAGCCCGAAGACTACGACCAGAAACACCGTGATCACGGGCAGGGCCGCATTCTGCCAGCGGTGTGGAGCTCCCTCGACCGGCTGCATCACGTTCGATTCCGTATCGACGAGCAACATCGCGTTTTCGCGATGCAGTCCTTCGCCGCGGCTGGCCCGGTTCTCGGCCCGCCACATGGGACCGAAGTCACGTTGCGTCCAGATGACCAGGCCCACCATCACGAGCGTGAGGATCGGATAGAACAGGTAGGGAATAGAGTGGATGAACACGTTGAACGGGCTGGCTGCCAGCAGCTGGGCCGCCAGTTCCGGGGACGTGCCCGGCTGGGCGGCCGCGGCCCGGAGGCCGTCGCCGATCAGGCCGATCTGGAATCCGACCCACGTGGATACGAACACGATCGCGGCCACGGGCGCGGCGGTTGAATCCACGATGTATGCCAGTTTTTCGCGCGACACCTTCATGCGGTCGGTGATCGGACGCATCGTGTTGCCGATGATCAGCGTGTTCGA
>CBDUXS010000059.1:0-7163 GCA_965371255.1 uncultured bacterium | reverse complement strand
CCGCCGTGGCGCTTCTGGGTGCTGCTGTCGATCTGCGGGGTGGGGATTGTCGCCGCGATTGGCGCCTGGATGTACCAGATCAAGACCGGCATGGGCGTCACCGGCATCAACAACCCGGTCAGCTGGGGCGTCTACATCGTCACGTTCGTATTCTGGGTCGGTATCGCCCACAGCGGCACGCTGATCTCCGCGGTGCTGTACCTGGTACGATCCGGGTGGCGGACGACGATCAACCGGACCGCCGAGGCGATGACGATCTTCGCGGTGATGACGGCGGGACTGTTCCCACTCATCCACCTGGGACGCGTCTGGTATTTCTACTACCTCATCCCGTACCCCTCGACCCGGCTGATCTGGCCGAACTTCCGGTCGCCGCTGGTCTGGGACATGTTCGCGATCGGTACGTACTTCACCATCAGCCTCGTGTTCTGGTACGTGGGCCTGATTCCCGATCTCGCCGTGCTGCGGGACAAGTTCACCGGCCTGCGCAAGAAGATCTACGGGCTGCTGGCGTTAGGCTGGCAGGGTTCGGTGCGCGACTGGGCCCACTACAGGCGGTTGTATCTGTACCTGGCCGGAATCGCGACGCCGCTTGTTCTCTCGGTGCACAGTGTCGTGTCGTGGGATTTCGCCATGGGCATCGTACCCGGATGGCACTCCACGATCTTCGCGCCCTACTTCGTGGCCGGCGCGATCTTCTCCGGCGTGGCGTTGGTGATCACGCTGATGATCCCCCTGCGCTGGGTGTTCGGGCTCGACCGGTACATCACGAAGTACAACTTCGACAACATGGCGAAGCTGCTGCTGTTCACGTCGTTGATCATCGGCTACGCCTATGCAATGGAGTATTTCCTGGCATGGTGGTCGGCCGATCCGATCGAGATCGAGAGCTTCCGGTGGCGGGCCACGGGTTATTACGCCGGTCCGTTCTGGATCATGGTGTTCTGTAACGTGGTCGTGCCGATGAGCCTGTGGTTCAAGCGCACGCGGAACAGTCTCGCCGCGTTGTTCGTGATCTCCGTGTTCGTGAATATCGGGATGTGGTACGAGCGTTTCGTGATCATCGTCGGATCGATCGCGCACGAATACGAGCCGGGCGGGTGGGGCGTCTACACACCGTCCTGGGTCGAGATCACGATCCTGATCGGCAGCTTTGCCTGGTTCTTCTTCTGGTTCCTGCTGTTCACCAAGACGCTGCCGACGATCAGCATCGCCGAGGTCAAGGAACAACTGGCCCACCAGCAGGAACACGGATAGAAGCATGTCGAAGAACGGAATTCTCGCAGAGTATGACAGCGTCGGTGCGGCGATCGCCGGCATCGAGCAGCTTCGGGCCGCGGGTCACGATGACCTCGACGTGTTTTCGCCGATCCCTTACGAGGGTCTCGAGGAGGCGATGGGCATCGTCTCCAGCCCGATCCGACGTTGGGCCCTGATTGGCGGCATCACGGGGTTCGTGACGGCGGTCGCGCTTACGGCGCTTACGTCGCTCGCGTATCCGTTGATCACGCAAGGCAAGCCGATCGTAGCGCTGCCCGCATATTTCATCATCATGTTCGAACTCACGATCCTGTTCACGGGTCTGTTCGGGTTCGCCGGGCTGCTGTTCCACACCCACAAGACGCGGCGGCGCATCTCGCCGGCCTATCGCGAGAGGTTCTCGGTCGATCGGTACGGCATCTTCGTGCCCGGCCATGCAGGCTCGGAATCCGTCGAGCGAATCATGCGGGACACGGGCGCCGTGGCCGTGGAGTTGGAGGTGGGAGCGTGAGTTCGAGGCAGAGTCTTGCGGTCTCCGCGCTTCTGCTGCTGGTAGTGGGTACCGTGGGCTGTGACGACCAGATCAAGCGCGTGCCGTGGTTCAAGACGATGAATCGCCAGCAATCGGTGGAAACCTATGAAGCCGCTGCGATGCTGCCTCCCGAGGGATCGGTTCCGCTGGGCGCGCCGCTGCACTACGATCTTGGGTCGGCGGACACGCTGCTCACGAACCCCGTCGCCGCTGGACCGGCAGCCGTCGAGCGAGGCGGGATTCTGTATACGCAGTTCTGCGCCATGTGCCACGGCACGAGCGGTGCGGGCGACGGACCGGTCGTGGGCCCGAACCGATTCCCGGCCGGCTATGCACCCATGAATCTGACCCGGCCGGAAGCCATCGCGTTGTCAGACGGCTACATCTTCGGAATCATCGGCAACGGACGCGCCCTCATGCCGTCCTACCGGCGCGTCCCGGCCGACGAACGCTGGTATCTCGTGCACTACGTCCGCTCGCTGCAGGGTGCGTCGACCTCGTCGACAGCCCCGGCCGCCGCGGATTGATCAACGGATAATCCATTGAGCGCTGAATCGACACAGGTCTCGACGGACCGCATTCTGGACACGATCTCGGGCCGGGTAAGCGGCCTCGCCATGGGATTGTGGCTCGCCGCGATCGCTGTGGGAATCGCCGGCGTAGTAACATCATTGGATGCCGAGCCGCAGCGTGTGTGGCAGGCAATCTGGGTCAACTTCCTGTTCTGGACGGCGATCGCGCAGGCCGGCGTGGTATTCAGCGCCATCCTCGTCGCCGCCGGTGGACACTGGGGAAAACCATTTCGCCGCATCTCCGAGGCGACGGGTGCGTTCCTGCCCGTCTCCCTGCTCGTGTTCGGTGCGATGTACCTGGGCGCCGAGCACATCTTTCCGTGGATGCAGGGACCCGTCGAAGGTCACATCAACCTGGGCTGGCTGACGCACGACGGCGTGTTCCTCCGCAACGGTGCGATGCTCGCAGCCCTCTATGCGGCCAGTTTTTACTTCATGCGCGTGTCGCTGCGCCCTGATGCCCGGCTGATCGCGGGTCGGCAGTCGGGCTGGCGGAACAAGGTACTGGTCGGAATGACGCACGGCTGGCGGGGCGATGAGGAAGAAGCCGCCCGTTCCCGGCGGATCATGCGCTGGCTCGGGCCGGCGCTGATCGGCGGTTGGGTGCTCGGGCTCAGCCTCATGTCGTTCGACATTTCGATGTCGCTAATGCCCGGATTCATCAGCGTGATATGGGGTCCGTTGTACTTCATGGGCGGCTGGGTCTGCCTACTTTCGCTCGTCGCGATCCTCGCGCATCGCTACAAGGAGCGTCACAACCTCGAGGACGTCTGGGGCAAGTGGGAGTTCCACGACCTCGGAAAGTTGATGTTCGCCTTCACGATCTTCTGGGCATACATCTGGTTCGCGCAGTTCCTGCCGATCTGGTACGGCAACATGGGCCGCGAGACGATCTTCTTCGAGCTGCGCACGGTGAACGGGTTCGGGCCGCTTCTGTGGGCTCAGATGTCGCTCGTGTTCTTCATCCCGTTCGCTCTTCTGCTGTGGCGACGGCCCAAGATGGATTCGCGCTACCTGTCGATGGTAGGCGTCGTCATCCTGGTGGGCTTCTGGCTGGAACGGTACAACCTGGTCGTCCCGTCGATATGGCGCGGAGACGGGCCACCTTTCGGATGGCCGGAGATCGCGATCGCGGTGGGATTCCTGGGTTTGTTCGGGCTGTGCTATTCGGTGTATGCGAGCCTGACGCCGAAGCTGCCGATCCACGAATCGCTGGCAACGGGTGAGCGTTCGTTCGGACCCTGACGGACCGGCTGTAGCCGCCCGAATGGCCGGACCGCGGCGGGTCAGTCTACTCGCAGTTTGGCCAGTTCCTCGAGGTTCTCGACGGGAAGCGCCGACACAAGCACGTGCTCAGAATGATCGTCACCCCACCGGGCGACGTTGAGGCTTCCTTCCCTGCCCGTTCGTAAATCGTTCCCGGACCGTGCGTCGTCGAGCGGGATCTGGTAGTAGACGAGCCGCTCCCCGGCAACGTCGTATTCCACCATCGCGCCACGGCGACCCTCCACGACACACACGGCAACCCGTGTGACCGGGGCATCGAGCAACCGGGCTGGATCCAGCTGGTCGCCAAAATGCTGGTCGTAGAACGCCGCCACCTGCGTGGCAGTCAGATTGCCCGACTCGATCTCGGGTAACTCGGCGTGCATGAAGTCCTTCGCGAAGGCGCCATTGGACAGCGGCTTCTCGACGCTTCGAGAAAGCATCAGCCCGCCGGCTAGCAAGGCGATCGCTGCGGCCGCCGCGGCCGCACTCTCCGTCCAGGCTGGCCAGCGATGGCGACGACCTGATCGAATTGGCCGGATACCTGGATCGGAGGCCGCCTCATCTCCCGAGAACTGCAGTCGCAACGCCGTGCGACACGCCTCGGACAGGCCGGAGGTTGTGCTGACGCGGAGATCGCGAATCCGTCGCTCGAGGTTGGCGTCACGTCGAAAGAAGGCCTGACAGGCACCACACTGACGGAGATGTTCCCGAGCCGCGACCCGCTCCGGCGAGTCCAACTCGCCCGGGTCAGTCAGCGGCCAGAGTCTCTCCAGCACCTGTTCGCAACGTACATCCATAACTACTTGCTGCTCCCTTGCCTCATTTCCGACCTCGCAACTTTCAAGGGTGGCAACGACTAACGGGCTTCGGATGTTCCCGCAGCGGCGTGGATGGATCTCAGCTGCCAAGCGCCGCGTAGATCAGATTCTGCTGCTCGCGGGCGAACATGCTGGCGGTTCCCGGTGCGGGGCTCGCCCGTTGGGGCCGCGCCACGACGCCGAGTGTCAGGCCGGACCCCGCAATCGCTCCCAGCCGGTCTTGCAGATAGCGCCAGGCTCCCATGTTTTCCGGTTCCTCCTGCAGCCAGACGAGTTCTTGCAGGTATGGCAGGCTCCGCACGAGTTCTCGCACCTCTTCCTCGGGAAACGGATACAACATTTCGACCCTGGCGACGTCGACGGTCTTCGCCTCGGGCCAGGCCTCCGACCCGGTGAGATCGTAGAACACCTTGCCCGAGCACAATATGAGACGGGTCACGTTTGCCGGGTTTCCTCCCCTGGCGCCGGGAATCAGGCAACGGAACGAGCCGGAGGCGAGGGATTCCGCCGTCGAGCGGGCGGCCGGATGTCGAAGCAGGCTCTTGGGCGTCATCACGATAAGCGGGCGACGCGAGAAGCACAGAGCCTGGAGGCGCAGCAAATGAAAGTACTGAGCGGGCGTGGTGCAGTTGGCGACGCGGATGTTGTCCTCCGCGGCCAGGTCCAGAAAACGCTCGAGTCGGGCGCTCGAATGCTCTGGCCCCTGGCCCTCGTACCCGTGCGGCAGCAGCAGCACGAGGCGTGATTCCTGGCTCCACTTCGACCTGCCGGAAACGATGAACTGGTCGATGATTGCCTGTGAGACGTTGGCAAAGTCGCCGAACTGCGCCTCCCACAGCACGAGCGCGTCTTCAGCCAGCACACTGTAGCCATACTCGAATCCCAGCACAGCCACCTCGGACAACGGGCTGTTCCACACCTGGAATCTTGCCTGATCGGATGACAGGTCGGTCAGCGGGATGTACTCCCGTCCCGTATCGACGTCATGCAGCACGGAATGGCGATGGCTGAACGTGCCCCGTTGCGTGTCCTCGCCCGTGAATCGGATCGGCACGTTGTCTATCTCGAGGAGTGTGGCGAACGCCAGGGCCTCCGCGTGCCCCCAATCGATCTGCCACTCGAACTGTTTGTGGCGTCTTTCGAGTTGCCGCGCGAGCTTCGGAAACACTGTAAAGTCGTCCGGCCAGGAATGGAGGGCATCGTTCAGGCGCGCCAGATCGGCGGCGGGAACGGTGGTGCCCACCGTCGGACACGCATCGTAGGCCAGGGCCGTGATTTCCTCGGGTTCGGGCGCGGCGACGGAGCCAAGTTTGTCCGTCACCGCCTGACGCGCCGTCTGCATGCGTTGCTCGAACTGCTCCGCCAGCCCATCGGCGTCTTCGCGGCTGATCGTACCGTCCGCCACGAGCCGGTCCACCCACTGGTCCCGTACGGTCGGATGCTGCTTGATGATCTCGTACATCCGCGGTTGCGTGTACGCCGGCTCATCGCCCTCATTGTGTCCGAATCGGCGGTAGCCCACGAGATCGATGACGATGTCCTCACCAAACTCCGTCCGGTAATCCATGGCCAGCCTGATCGCGGCGAGGCAGGCGGCTGGATCGTCGGCATTCACGTGCAGGATCGGCATCCGGAATGCGAGGGCGAGATCGCTGGCGTAGCGTGTCGAACGAGTATCCTCGGGATTCGTGGTGAACCCGAGCTGGTTGTTGGCGACGATGTGAAGCGTTCCTCCGGTCTCATAGCCCGGAAGCCGACACAGGTTCATCGTCTCGGCAACGACGCCCTGTCCGATGAACGCCGCGTCGCCGTGCACGAGTATGGGCAGTACGTCCGTGCCGTGCGCCTCGTCGAACTGCATTTCGTTGCCGTTGCCGTCCCGGGTTCTGGCCTGGACGAGCTGCTCACGCGCCGCCCGCGCCATCCCTTCCACTACCGGGTTGATGTGCTCCAGATGGCTGGGATTCGGGGCGAGATGCACATCTACTTCGCCGGCCGACGTCGTTACGGTCACCCTGGCTCCGAAATGGTACTTGACGTCTCCCGTGCCAGCGACTTCCGTCTGCATTCCCTGCCCGTGATCGCCCTCAAAATCAGCGATGATTGCCTCATACGGCCTTCCGATCAGCCGAGACAGGACGCTGAGACGGCCACGATGTGCCATGCCGAGGAATACGCGCTTCGTGTCGCTCATTGCCGCGAAGCGAACCGCCGACCCCAGCATCGGGATCAGCATGTCGAGTCCCTCGATCGAAAACCGCTTCTGGCCCAGGAATGCCCGGTGCAGGAACCGCTCGAAACCCTCGACTTCCGTCAGCACCTCGAGAATTCGCAGTTGGGCGTCGGTGCTCAACGGCGCCAGGTGCCGCTCTTCCTCGATGTAGTCTACGAGCCAGTTCCACTGGTCCACGTCGTCCATGTGATCGAGCTCGTAGCCGATCCGCTGGCAATAGATGCGGTGCAGGGAGCGAACCACGTCCAGCGCCGTGTCGCCAAGGCGATCCAGGCCGATTGCGGCGGCGGGAACCCGGGCGAGGTCCGACTCCGTCACGCCGTGGTACTCGATTCGTACAGCGGGATGTCCGGGCGGCTCCGACCCGAGCGGGTCCACCGGCACCAGAAGGTGTCCGTGGGTGCGGCATTCCTCCGTCAGGGCGCCCGCGGCCGCGGCCGATCGAAGCAGTCGCGCGCTCGCCTCAGGATCCGCGACTG
>CBDUXS010000058.1:0-7205 GCA_965371255.1 uncultured bacterium | reverse complement strand
CTCGATGCGATCGCCCGGGACGTGTCCGGATACGCCGGGACGGGCAGCTGATGGCTGGTCGGCTGGCCGGCAAAGTCGCGGTCGTAACGGGCGGCAACAGCGGAATTGGACTCGCCATTGCCCGGAGGTTCGCGGCCGAGGGCGCGTCGGTCGCCATCTTCGGACGCAACCAGGAGACACTGGAGGCGGCATCGGGCGAACTCGGCCCGGATTGTCTGGCTGTCCGGGGAGACGCGGCGAGCGTATCGGATCTCGAGAAGCTGTGCGATGCCGCCGGAGAACGGTACGGAGGCATCGACGTCGTGGTTGCGAACGCGGGCATATTCGAGTTCGGCCGTCTTGCCGATGTAGAACAAGCGTCGTTCGACCGCACGTCCAATGTGAACTTTCGTGGCGTCTTTTTTACGGTACGGGCTGCCCTTCCGCATCTGCGAGCTGGCGGGAGTGTGATTCTGGTGACTTCCGGCTCGAATCGCGTCGGCCTGGCGGACGGCCCGGTTTACGCAGCGACCAAGGCGGCCGTCCGGTCGCTCGCACGTTCGTTCGCCGTAGATCTCCAGCCGCTGGGGATCAGGGTCAACGCGCTGAGTCCGGGGTTCGTCGATACGCCGATATTCGAGCGCACCGGGATCGAGGGAGAGGCACGGGAGCAATTCGTTTCTTCGATGTCCGAGCAGATTCTCATGCATCGATTCGGGCGCCCGGATGAAATCGCAGCGGCGGCCCTGTTTCTCGCCTCGGACGAGTCTTCTTACGTGACAGGAATCGAATTGCCTGTGTCCGGGGGACTGGGCCAGGTCTGAGAGACAGACCGCAAGGCAATTACGTCACCATTGCCCTTCGAGCCTCCGCCCTGCCTCCATCCGTCAACAGCAGTCGCTGTCCGGACACCGTTACGAATCCGGCCCTCTCCGCCGAGCGAACGATCCGGTGCGCCTGATCGGTGGTCCATCGCAGATGGGCCGACAAATGATCTACGCGGCATTCCTCTGCCGCCTCCGGCGTACCCTCGTGGTGAAGCAGATGAATCGCCAGCATCGTCCGCGCGAATTCGACACGCTGCCTCGCACGCCGGCGAGCAAGCGCCACGAGTCCGCGCTTCGGCGCGACAAGGAACACGACCAGGAATATCGTGCCGACCGCCCCCGCCATGGCACCGGCAATCGACGCATCCAACCAGCGCGCCGTCCAGTATCCGAGCACTGCCGAGAAGGCACCGATCCCGGCGCTCAGCCCGATTACATGGCCCAATTTGTCCGACAGTAGATAGGCCGCTGCCGGCGGAACAATCATGAAGGCAACGACCAGCACAGACCCGACCGAATCGAACGCCCCCACGGCGGTGATCGAGACGACACCCATGAACATGTAGTGGAGGAGGACGGGTGAGAATCCGAGGGCCGCGGACAGCGAAGCGTCAAACGTCGAGAGCTTCAGTTCTTTGTAAAAAGCGAACAGGAAAGCGACATTGAGGATCAGGATTCCAAGCATTGTCCACAGTGCCCTGGGCCCTGCGTCAACGCCGAATACTTCCAATCGACGGAATGGAGCAAGGGCAATCTCGCCCAGAAGGACGGCGTCCGTGTCGAGATGAACGTCCCCCGCAAACCTGGAAATCAAGATCACCGCGACGCTGAACAACGCGGGAAACACCAGACCGATCGCCGTATCCTCAGGCACGAGACCCGTGCCGCGCACGATCTCGACCAGGGCCACCGTGAGCACACCCGCCGCCGCTGCTCCGAGAATCAACAAAGGTGATGACAGATCCTGGACCACGAAGAAACCGATCACGATTCCGAGCAAGACCGTGTGGCTGATCGCGTCGCTCATCAAAGCCATTCGACGGAGTACGAGAAACACCCCGGGGAGAGCGCACGCCACGGCCACGATCACGGCGAGTAACTGGATCTCCAGCTCGACGGGGATCATTCCGTGCCCCCTGGCTGCAACTCGGCGAATCGCCGTTTCGCGGCGGCTTGTCCGTCCAGCGTCAACGCCCAGGAACCGTCGGCCAGCCTCCGGGCGAGCCGGTCCGCCTCGAGCGCAAGCAAGGAGTTGAGGGCGCCTTCCCTGGCCTCGCTCATCGTCTCGATCACCGGAAGCGGGTGGCCATGATCAATCTCGCCGTGCTGCATGTAGAGGGCATAAAGGTCAGCCAGGACGGTATCCTTGCGAATGGCGGAGCGTCGCCGTCTCGCCCGGACTCGATCCCATACCAGACCGCGACGAGGGGCAAACGCCATCGACATTCCGACGATCACCGACGCGCTGAGTACGATTGTCGGACCGGTAGGAAGGCCAGTTGTCGTGCTGCTCAATACCGCACCGATCACGCCTGCGAGTCCGCCGAGCAGGGCCGAAAGCCATACCATCGTCCCGAGTCGATCCGTCCACTGCCGGGCTGCTGCTGCCGGAGCCACGACCATCGCGGCCATCAGGACGACCCCCACGGTCTGCAGTCCCGTAACGATGGCCAGCACGAGAACCGTGGTGAGAATCAATTCCACCCTGTGCATGGGGATGCCAAGGGACGCCCCGAATTCCGGATCGAAACTCAGGACCTTGAACTCCTTCCACAGCAGTGACATCGTGGCAATCGATATTAAGCCGAGCCCGGCGATCACGACTACGTCCCCTTCGACGAGGGTCGCAGCCTGACCAAACAGAAACGTCTCCAGCCCGGCCTGGGCGGCGTCCGGCCGTCGCTGTACGAACGTGAGCAGCATGAGGCCGAATCCAAAAAACACCGAGAGAACGATGCCGAGAGCCGTGTCCGGCGGAATCCGCGTGCTCCGGATTACGATCCGCATGAGGGCCATGCCGATCCATCCGGCGGCGAATGCCCCACCGACCAGGACGAGCGTGGACTTGCTGCCGGTAAACATGAACGCGAGCACGATGCCCGGCAGCGCCGCATGTGAAATCGCGTCGCCCAGCAGTGCCTCGCGCCGAAGAACGGCAAACACGCCCAGCGTTCCGCTGACCGCGCCCAGCGTCGCCGAGCCGAGGGCCACGGTGCGTAGCGTGTAATCAAACAGCAGGTCGTGAAGCAGCCCCATGTCGCGCCCGCTAACCGCCGAGGCCAGGTCCCGGGGAGGTCTCCGTAACTGAGTTCAGGAAGGACACACGGCCCCCATAAGCGGTCCGGAGATTCTCCTCCGTGAACACTTCCTCGACAGGTCCGAACGCGATGTGACGGACATTCAGGATCATCACGTCGTCGAAGTACTCCGGAACCGTCTGCAGTGCGTGGTGCACGGCGACGACGGTATTGCCCTGCTCCCGCAATTCCCGCAGAACCTGCACGATCGCTCGCTCGGTCGTCGCATCGACGCCCTGAAACGGCTCATCCATCAGGTAGACCCGGGCGTCCTGGACGAGGGCTCTGGCCAGGAACACCCGTTGTTGCTGACCGCCGGAGAGCTGGCTGATCTGGCGCTCGGCGAGGGGCGCCATCTCGACCTTGGCGAGGGCCTCCATCGCCAGGCGTTTCTCCGTGGCTCCGGGGCGCCTGAACCATCCCAGGTCGCCGTATCGACCCATCATCACCACATCCAGCACGGAGGTCGGGAAGTCCCAGTCCACGGTTTCGCGCTGCGGTACGTAGGCGACTTCACGACGCTGCTCGCCATACGGCCGACCATGCACGAGCACCTGGCCGGCCGCCGAATCGACCAGGCCGAGGATGGCCTTGATCAAGGTCGACTTACCGGCACCGTTGGGACCGACGATCGCCATCAGCACGCCTGCCGGGACGAGTAAGTCGACGTCCCACAACACTGGCTGCTCGTGGTAAGCCACCGTGAGGTCGTTGACCTCGATGGCAGGGGTTGGTGCGCCGTCGGGGCGCTGCGGATTCACTCTGCCACCCCAGCATTCGCCGGCGCCAGCGCTTCCACGATCGTGTTCACGTTGTGGCGGACCATGCCGGGGTACCGGCCCTCGGGCGTGCCCGGATTCCCCATCGCATCCGAGAATAACGATCCGCCGATGTCTACTTCGAATCCTCGGGATCGTACGGCTGCCTGTACCGCCTCGATCGTTCTCCGCGGGATTGATGTTTCGACGAAAATCGCCGGAATCCGTTTGTCGATGATCGCGTCGACCATCCGTCGCACGTCCCCGGTTCCGGCCTCGGACGCCGTGCTGATTCCCTGCAGTCCGATCACCTCGAATCCGTATCGCTTACCGAAGTACTCGAACGCGTCGTGTGCGGTAATGAGCACGCGCAGCTCGGGCGGGACCTGCTCCACGCGCTCGCGCACCCAGGCGTCGAGTGCTGCCAGCGTGTCACGCAGTGCCGCTGCGTTCGCTCGATACGCGGGCTCACCCGCGGGATCCAGTTGGATAAGCCCCGTCTCGACCTGATCCACGGCGCTGGCCCACATTGTGACGTCGAACCAGACGTGCGGGTCGTAGTTGTTCTGGAACGCGACGGAGCGATGGAGCAACTCGCGATCGATGCCATCGGTGACCGCAAATGTCGGCTTGCGGTCGTTCATCTGCTCGAGGACCTCGGCCATCGCCGCCTCGAGATGCAGACCGTTGTAGAAGACCACATCGGCGTCAGCGAGGGTGCGGACATCTCCGGCGCTCGCCTTGTAAAGATGAGGATCGACGCCGGGACCCATGAGTCCCGTTACCATGGTCCGGGAACCGCCGACTTCGCCGACGATATCGGCGATCATTCCGATCGTGGCGACGACGTTGAGTCGGCCGTCGTCCGCTGATTCGTGCGTACGCGATGAGCAGGCCGATGCCCCCAGCAGGCCCAACAGAACCAGTCCGAGTCGGCGCTGGCCTCGGCCGCATATAGTTAAGTTCAAGGCAATTGTCCGATAATGTATATATTTGTATCTAGTTTTAGTCTAAACTAATTCATATAACCGGGCAACGTCGTACAAGAGTTCCCCAGCGTCAGTCCGCCTGCCCCGCCCGGGTTACCCACGATACGCCGATGGCTGCCCGCCAATCGGGACTCAGACGCGCGAATCCGCGGTCCAGCCCGGCATCCAGCCGCCAACGCCCGCGTCCCAATTCGACGCCTGCCTTCACGACGCCGCGATCCTCCAGTCCGAGCGACACGGTCTGCCGAAAATTGATCCGCCCGTCAACCGAGAAAACGAGGCGGAGTCCATCTGCCGCCCGCACCAGGGCATCGATTCCATAGACGATCACGTCGTCCTGTCTGAAACTTACCAGCGGTGACTCGAGGATTCCCAGGCCGAATTTGCCCGTCAGCGTCACGCGATCGTGGTCGGCCGAGAGGACTGCTCCGATCAGCGTGTTGGTGGTGTTGCTGCCGATTCCCCTGGTCTCGTCCGAATTCGGAAGTTCGACCGCGATCCACCCTCCGAACGACACATTACTCCCGATGTTGAACGGGGCGTAGGTCAACTCGATCCGGGCATCGCCCGTGTCCCACGTGTGCCCATCGGCCACGTCATCACGTAGAAAGACGGCGGATGGACCGACCGAGTCGATCCAGAGGATGCGGGCCGCCTCCCAATCAAGCTTGAGCATCGCATGATCGGCGATGGCGTACGCAGCCGTCAGTCGGCCCGCCACGAGGAGGTTTCCCTCGAGACCCGACAGAGGAAAATTCTGATTCAACGCATGCGAGAACCCGATCCCTACCAGGGCATCGCCCTGGCGGATCTCCACCACGGGGGGGATGGTGGACAGGCGGGTCAGTTGGGCCGTGCAGGGTGTCGCGAGCAACAATATGCAAGCCGCAGCTGGACTCGACCGCAGGCTCAGCCACGCCTTCAAGGTGGGGCCCGCACGACGATTCCTACCGCCGATCGGGCATCACGTACTCCCGCTCGTCGTATCCGGTATAAACCTGCCGCGGGCGCGCGATCCGCTGCTCCGGATCGTTCAGCATCTCCAACCACTGGGCGAGCCAGCCGGTAGTACGTGGAATCGCGAACAGGACTGGAAACATCGAAACCGGAAAGCCCAGCGCCTGATAAATGATTCCCGAGTAAAAATCGACGTTCGGATAGAGATTGCGGCTCACGAAATAATCGTCTTCGAGCGCGATTCTCTCCAATTCGAGCGCGATATCAAGCAAGGGATCCGTACCGGTGATTTCAAATACTTCGGGAGCGAGTTCACGCAGAATCCTGGCCCGAGGATCGTAGTTCTTGTATACCCGGTGGCCGAAGCCCATGAGCCGGAATTCGCCCTTCTTCACGCGATCTATGTAGTTGGGAATCTCCCTCACGTGACCGATTTCGCGGAGCATCCGCAGCACCATCTCGTTCGCGCCCCCGTGCAACGGACCATACAGAGCCGACGCAGCCGCCGCGATCGCTACGTAGGGATCGGGATGGGAACTGCCGACGCTGCGCATTGCATTGGCGCTGCAATTCTGCTCGTGGTCGATGTGGAGAATGAACAGCGCGTCCAGCGCCTGCTCGAGCACAGGATGAGCCTCGTATCTCGCTTCCGATGTCTTGAACATCATGCTCAGGAAGTTGCCCGCATAACTCAGGTCGTTATCCGGATACACGTACGGCAGGCCCCGGCCGTGTCGGTAGGCGAACGCAGCGATCGTCGCCACCTTGGCGATCAGCCGCTGAATCTGCTTCATCCGGCATTCCGCGTCGTGGATATCGCTCGCCTCCGGGTAGAAGGTCGATAACGCGGCAATCATCGATACGAACATCCCCATCGGATGCGCGTCGTAGCGGAATACTTCCATGAGATGCTTCATGCTCTCGTGGACATACGTATGATGCGTGATCTCCCAGATCCACTTCTCGAGATCATCCGGGGCTGGCAGCTCACCGCACATCGTCAGATACGAGGCTTCCAGATAACTGCTGTTCTGGGCAAGCTGTTCGATCGGGTAGCCGCGATAGCGCAGAATCCCGTTTTCGCCATCGATGAACGTGATCGAGCTGCGGCAGGAGGCCGTCGTCGTGAACCCCGGATCGTAGGCCAGCATGCCGAAATCAGATTCGGACTGTTTGATCTTGCGGAGTTCCTTGGCAGGTATGGCGGCGCCATATTCCGGATAAGTACCGTAGATGATCGGTACCTCGTATGATTTTCCGGTTCGGTTGTCGGTAATGGTCAGCGTATCGGGCATCTACCAGGACTCCTGTGGAACTCGTGTGCAAGGAAGTGGGTTTTGGCGCCAGGCAGGCCGCGCATCAAGTAATACTGTCAGAAGGACCAAATGTGCCAGCGGC
>CBDUXS010000057.1:0-7416 GCA_965371255.1 uncultured bacterium | reverse complement strand
ATCGACGGGACGATGCGACGGTCCCCGTCCGATTCCACCGTACTCGAGTTCGTCTTCGAGGTCCTGAGCGGCCTCCGTCCGATCGGATTCCTGTTCTATATCGGCCGCCATGCGCTCGAACCGGTCCGCCGCCGTGTCACCCCCGCCTCGTAGCGACTCCGTCGCTCGTGCGCGGCGGACCTGCACCTTTAGCGCATCTTTGCCCGCGATCGACGCCTTCAACTGCGCACTCATTTCTTTCACGTTGCGCCGGTGCAGGGCCAGCTCGGCCTCGGCGCCCTCGATCTGTTCGCCGAGGACCCTGGCCCGATCGCGGTGGCGTTCCGCGAATTCCACGGCGACGCGCAGCGTCTCGGTATCGCTTATTTCCTCCGCCTGACCGGCCCGGCGAACGCAGTCTTCCGCCCGCCGTTGCTCGTCGGCCTGCCGGCGGCGCAGCTTTTCGAGACCGTCCTCGAGGCGCGGAGTCGAGGCCTTCGCCTCGATCAACTCCTCGCGCATGCCGGCCAACAGGCGGTCGATGTCCTCCGCCTGGCCGCCGGACCGGCTTTCGAGCGATGATAGAGCCGAATCGATCACCTGTTTGAGCTTCTTGAACATGTCGTCAGTGTAAGGAACGTCGCCGGCTGCGTCCACTACGATTGCGGAACGCGAGGTGTATACTGTTGTAGCGCTTGTGATGGCGTCCACGGGTCGAGAAACGGGAGAACACGAGAGAAGATGTCCAGAGATACAAGGTCGTTCGAGGTGGAAGGCATGCATTGCGCCGCCTGCAGCGGGGCGGTGGAGCGGAGTCTCAACGCCCTCGAGGGCGTAACGGCCACGGTAAGCCTTCCCGCCGAGGCAGCGACGATCACGTTCGATCCGGATCTCATACAATTCGTGGACCTCTCGGACGCCGTGCTGCAGGCCGGGTACAGGCTCTCTCCACCCCACCAGGGAGGCGCCGCCGAGCGTGAGCGGGCTCAGGTTGAGAAGCGGGAAGAGCAGACGAAGGACGCACGCCTTCGAATGATTATCGCGTGGAGTCTGGCGGGCCCGATCGCGCTCTGGATGCTACCGGAAATGTTATTCCACGTCCGTTGGCCGAGCTCCATGGCGTACGAGTTCGGCATGTTGTTCCTGGCGCTTCCGGTCCTGTCATGGCCTGGTCGCGAGACGATCGTCTCGGGTATCACAGGTCTACGCCGATTCCGACCGAACATGGATACGCTGATCGCGCTTGGAAGCGGTGCCGCCGTGGCCACCGGATTCGTTGCCGTTGCTCACGAGTTCGGCCTCGGTTCACCGATCATGAACTACGCGGGCGTCGGCGCGATGATCATGGCGATCCACTTGACGGGTCGATTCATCGAGGTGCTGGCGCGCGGCAGGTCTTCGGCAGCGATCCGAAAGCTTCTGTCGCTGGAAGCACGGGCCGCCCGAGTGGAACGCAACGGGATCGAGTCCGAGATCCCGATTCGGGAGGTCGTGGTCGGTGACCTGATGATCGTTCGGCCCGGCGAGCGAATTCCGACGGACGGCATCGTAATCGAAGGAGAGAGCGCGGTCGACGAGTCGCTGGCGACGGGCGAGCCGATTCCGGTAGACCGCCGACCGGGGGATTCGGTCATCGGTTCCACGATCAACGCGCATGGTGTGTTACGGGTGCGTGCCACGGGCGTAGGCGAGGACACGTTTCTCGCCGGTGTCGTCCGGATGGTCCAGGAAGCGCAGGGCAGCAAGGTGCCCATTCAGGAATTCGCCGACCGTGTTACGGCCGTTTTCGTTCCCGTCGTTCTGGGAATTGCCGCTGCTACCCTGCTCGCCTGGCTGATCGTCCCCGGCCCGTTCCGGGCCATCGCCGGATTCGCTGCGCAGTTCCTTCCCTGGGTCCGACCAGACCTGTCCACCGTCTCGCTGGCCGTTTACGCCGCACTTGCGGTACTCGTCATCGCCTGTCCCTGTGCGCTGGGACTCGCTACGCCGACGGCACTCATGGTCGGCATGGGACTCGGAGCGGAGAACGGGATCCTCGTACGTGACGGCAAGGCGATCCAACTGCTCGACGGTGCGGACATCATCGTGTTCGATAAGACGGGAACGATTACGCTTGGCCGCCCGTCCATCACTCACGTCGTGCCGGTGCCCTCATGGACGGAGGACGAGTTGCTTCGACTGGCCGCGTCACTCGAGCAACATTCGGAGCACCCGTTGGGAAGGTCCGTGGTCGAAGCAGCGAACCAGCGAGGCATCCAGCCGCGGCCTGTCCGCGATTTCGCTGCCCGGACCGGCCTCGGGGTCGTCGGACGTCTCGAGCAGGGTCGAGCAGTCGTGGGGCGGGCACAGCTGCTCGAGGATGAAGGCATCGACACCGGACTGCTCCGAGGACAGGCAGACGCGCTTGAGCGGGAGGGCCGGACGATCGTGTTGGTGGCGCTGGGTGAGGAACTGGCCGGATTACTCGCTATCGCAGACGAAATCAAGCCTGACAGCGCCGGTGCGATTCGCGAACTGCATCATCTCGGTCTCCACACGATGATGCTCACGGGCGACAACGAGCGGACCGCACGTGCCGTCGCTGATGCCGTAGGAATCGAGTCCGTCCGGTCGGGGCTGATGCCCGAGGACAAAGTGGAGGCAGTGCGGGAGCTGCAACAGCAGGGTCGAACCGTGGTGATGGTCGGGGACGGCATCAACGACGCACCGTCGCTGAAACAGGCCGACGTGGGGATCGCGATCGGCACCGGTACGGACATCGCCATCGAAGTAGCGGACCTGACGCTGACCGGCGGGAACCTGACCGGCGTAGTCCGCGCGATCAACCTGGCTCGCGCCACGTTCGGGAAGATCCGCCAGAACCTGTTCTGGGCGTATTTCTACAACACGCTGGCGATTCCCGTCGCCGTGCTTGGCCTGCTGCACCCCGTACTCGCCGAGGCGGCGATGGCGGGCAGCTCGATTTCGGTCGTCACAAACGCCAACAGTCTTAAACGCATCGACATCAGTCAGGTCATCGCGCGGAGTTCAGGCTGGCTGCCTGGTCGTCGATGATCTGCCTGTGCTGGACGTACTCTGCCAGGTTCGCCGCCCGCTGCGACTCGAGCGCCTCCAGAAACCGGCTCCGGGCCTCATCGACGCCGACAGCGTCGTCTGATTGTTTGGCCACCCGCTCCTGCAGGATCCAGCCAAGCAGGTGATCAGGAGCCGCCGCGAGGATGGCCTCGGCCCGCAGCGCGGCGGCGTCCGGCTGGCCCAGCATCAGCTCGAGAAGACCGAGGTGGAAATATGCGTCGGCGTCCAGTTCGGCGGCGGGCACCATCGAGTATGCCTGTACGGCCATAGCCGCGAAGGTCAACGCCTGGGCCGTGTCTCCGGCGCTCTCCTCCCGCATCGTCCGATCGAACAACCGGTCGGCCGCCTGTCGCGCTGACATGCTGGACAGATCGATTGCGCGGGGCCCGGTCGCAGGCTGGCCACCCTCGATGATGCTGCCCGACGGCGGCATCCCGGGCGCACGTTCCCCGATGCCCGACCGGATCATCAGGCTGATCGCTACGGCGAACGCGACGAGCGCGAGACCGGATAGAATCCAGGGCAGCCGCGCCCTCAATGGTTTCGCCGGGGGGCGGCCCAGCGGATTTCCGCATTCGCTGCAGTACAGCGCACCGGTTTCGAACGCGGAGCCGCAGGAACCGCACTGACCCACCGATTGCATCGGTTTGCCGCAACGGGTGCAGAAATCACCGGAACCCGGAGTTCCACACCCAGAACAGATCGTCTGCGCCATGGACTCAGGCCCCGAATTTTGAAAGTCGGCCGGCCCGCGCCATCGCGAGCGGCATGAGTTCGCAGCCCCTCATCAATCCGAGACTTCCCTGGCGACACGCGCGTTCGCCGAATCCGGCTCCCGCCGGTCCGCCCCTTCCTTTCCCTCCCGCGATCAGGAACGGGACGGCGTGCCAGCTGTGCGCCTGCATCGTCGCCGGCGTCGAATGGTCACCGGTGACGAGACACACGCCGGGAAACGCGGCAACCAGATCCGGGACGACCGCGTCCACTTCCTCGATCGCCGCCACCTTTCCATCGAAGTCTCCGTCCTCGCCGGTCCTGTCGGTGGCCTTCACATGGAGGAACACGAAGTCCCGTTCGCTTCCCTCTTCCTTCATGGCCCGCACCAGGTGTTCCGGGCCTTCGGGGACGCCGATCGCATCCATCCCGACGAGGCGTGCGACCCCTCGATACATGGGGTAGGCCGCGATGGCCAACGAGCGGAGTCCAAATACTTCCGGGAATCGGGGCCAATCCGGCAACTGCGAGAATCCCCGCAACAACACCATGTTCGCCCGCTCCCTGCCCTCAAGGACGGCAGTGGCGCCTTCCATCCATGTCCGGATTGCCCGGGCGGCGGGCTCGGATGCCGGATCGGTCGCCCGGACAGGCAGGGGCCGGGATCCAGTCCGGCCCGGATCCGTATCCGCAATGCATGCATCGGACGGATCGTCCGGCCGCACCACGATCAGCACTCGATGCTCCTTTACGCACTGGACGAACACGCGACAATCGGGAACCTCGATCTGGTCCAGCAACTCGCAGATCGGAATTGCTTTGTCGGTCGGAATTCGGCCCGCCCGTCGATCTACAATCCGGCCCTCGTGGTCCACCGTGCACAGATTGCCACGGATGGCGACATCGCCGGGTCGCAGGTCGAACTCGACACCGAGCGCCTCGAGTGCACCGCGTCCGATCCGGTAGCGCAGGGGGTCGTACCCGAACAGCGAAAGATGGCCGGGGCCGCTGCCCGGCGTAATCCCTCGGGCAACGGGCACATGGAGCCCCAGATCTCCGGTCTCGGCCAGTGCATCCAGATTGGGAGTGCGCGCCGTCTCCAATTCCGTTGCTCCCCCGATTTCCCGCGGCAGGCCACCGAGACCGTCAAGAACGAGCAGCAGGATTGAGTCGCCGTCGGAGGACTGAAGAGCCTTGATGTCGCCGAGTTCCACGCCGCCTCGTAGGTAAAAGCTGAAGTGAACGGTCTCGCGAAGATAGACAAGCCGCATCAGTGCTGCGAGTAGCAGGCATGCGGTCGGCGGCCTATACTCTGCCGTCCGTCGTGCAGCACCCGAACGGAGGAGTCTTCAACATGCCGCGCAACATCAGATTTTCGGTGTTTCTGATTGCATTACCGCTGTTCGGGTCCTGTGCCTCAGGTGGATCCGCTGGACTGGCTCGAGGGCCATCCAGCCGGGCGGTCGTGGCCGAGATCGGAGTTCCGCCGGATTCGGTCATGCAACGGGCCTGGGAAGTCCTGCGTGGAGACGGTGTCCTGGCACGGTCGTTCCAGCGTATGGCCGGCGATACGACGAACATGGCACGGATGGAATCTGACTGGATCTATGTGCCGGCCGTGTTCCCGGCAGCACCTCTGTCGGGTCTCAACGAGAACGAAAAGTGGATCAAATTGCTGTTCTGGGCGGAGCCGTTCCGGGGTGGGACCCGTCTGTACGTCGAGCCGCTGTACGATCCGACTTCCGAGCCGACCGAGCCCACGCAGTGGGCGCGGCTGCAAACGCTTCCAAGCGCCCATCCGAGCTGGCAATACGTGGACGAGGTCGGTAGGGACATGACCCGGCGAATGTCCGACGATTAGCCCGGAGCACCCCGCCGTTGAGTTGCGGGACATCCACCGACGATTCGGCCGAAAACGGGTTCTGCGTGGAGTTGACTTAAGGGTCGCATCGGGCAGTTCGGTTGTGCTCACGGGTGCCAATGGCTCTGGCAAGACGACGCTGTTGCGGCTCGTGGCCACCCTGCTCCGCCCTTCGTCCGGCACTGGAACGGTCTGCGGTCTTCCCCTAGGCAGTGCGGGCGACCGAATTCGTGACCGCATTGGCTACGTTTCCACGCGGGGGACCCTGTATGATGATCTCACCGCCCCCGAAAACCTGCGCTTCGCGGCGCGCCTCAACGGCGCGCCTGCATCGGATGCCCGGATCGCCGATCTGTTGAAAGGGGCAGGTCTCAAGGAAGCACGCAACCAGCGTGTCCGCACGTACTCCACGGGCATGCGCCGACGGCTGTCGCTGACGGTGCTGCGGCTTCGCCGCCTCGAACTCGTACTGATGGACGAGCCGTACTCCGGGTTGGACACCGAAGGAATGAAGATGGTCGATCGCATGGTCGGCGAATTCCTGGACTCCGGGACGACCGTGATTATCGCCTCGCACCAGTCTGGCGACGCGACGAGGCAGGCGACGCAGACGTACCGCATCGAAGACGGACGACTCGTGCTCGTGCAGGCGGGGGGCTGATGTCGATGAGAGGCCGCGTGGCGGCGATCGTATGGAAGGATCTGCTCATCGAGGTACGCACCAAGGCCAGCTTCCATTCGATGCTGTTCTTCGCGATGCTCGTGCTGTTCGTGTTTTCGTTCGCCATCGGACCGGATATCCCGCTTCTGAAGCGGATCGCCGCCGGTCTGCTGTGGATCGCGATCATCTTCACGGGAATTCTGTCGCTCAGCCGCACGTACCAGGCGGAAGAGGCCGCTGGAGGCTTGGAGGGTCTGCGGATGGCGCCGGGAGACCCGCGGGCGATCTACCTGGGAAAACTCGTCGGCAACATCGCGCTGCTGCTGGCCATGGAGATGATCCTTTTTCCGGCCTCGGCCGTATTGTTCCAGCTGGAAATCGCGCGACACGCTCTGCCGCTGGCGGGGATCGCCGTACTCGGCACCGTCGGATTCTCCATCGTCGGGACATTCTATGCGGCGCTGACCCTCAACCTGCGCGCGAGAGAGATCCTGCTGCCGCTGCTGCTGATTCCGGCACTGGTTCCTCCGCTGCTCGCAGCGGTGAATTCCACACAGCTCGTGCTGGACGGTAACGCGTTGGGCGAAGCGGCTGTCTGGATTCGCCTGATGATCGCCTACGACGTAATTTTTTTCGTTGCCTGTACGTGGATTTTTCCGATCGCGGTGGAGGAATAAGTGGGGCGGAGATCATCGCTCGTGGGTTGGCTCGGCATAGCCGCGCTGGCCCTGATGCTGACAGGGAGCTACGTCGGTCTTTTCGTGGTCCGGGCGGACGTGGAACAGGGAGAAGTACAGCGACTGATGTACGTACACGTGCCGGCGGCGTGGACGGCATTCATCGCGTTTTTTCTCGTGTTCATCGGGAGTGTCCTGTATCTCGTCCAGCGTGACCCACGCGCCGACCGTTTCGCCGCCGCATCCGCCGAGGTCGGCATCGTATTCATCGCCCTGACGCTTGCCACCGGCATGCTATGGGGAAAACCGACCTGGGGCGTATGGTGGACGTGGGATCCCCGACTGACTTCGACCGCTCTGTTGTTGGCGGTGTTCGTCGGATACCTGGCCATCCGCGGCTTCACCGACGACCCGGACAGCCGGGCGCGCTGGTCGGCCGTGGTCGGCAT
>CBDUXS010000056.1:0-7448 GCA_965371255.1 uncultured bacterium | reverse complement strand
TGCGGTACTCGACTTTCTCGCCTCCAGGTGTCGCATCCATGGACTGGACGGCTGGCGCGCGGCCGTCGAGGACCTGGCCGGTGACTTCGAGGGCCGCGATGATCGGGCTCTCCGGAGCCATGGATTGTGTGCGGAACAGATCCGCAGGACAGGAGACCGGCTCGTCGGGCTGCAAGAGGCGGTTCTGCCGATGGCCGAGGAGCATTCGGAATTCGAATGGATCCAGCTCACGCGGATGATCACGGGCGGGACGGGATTTGGATTTCGCGAGCGCTTATGCCGTGTGGTAGGGGAAAGGTACGAGGTCGTTCGTCTGGACCAGCAGGCCGTGACGATGCTTGACTCGCTGTTGCACGAGTGGATGGGGCTCATCAAGCGGCACACCCGTATTCCCGCCTCGGAGTGGCACACGCGATTGCGCCGTTTGTTTGAAGCCAACGAGTTGGCGCTCACGACACCGATGCGGGAGGGTGTACAGATACTGGAGGCTCACGAGGCGGCGATTACACCGTTTCGTCACGTTTTCGTCGTGCACGCCAACGACGGTGAGTTTCCCCGATCCGCCGGAGGTGGGGGAATCTTCTCAGACCGGGAGACGGCCGCGCTGCGGCGGGCGGGTCTCCCCCTGGAAGATCGGGCTTTGAGTCTCCGTCGTGAGAGATCTTTGTGGCGTGCTGTGACGGCCGGATCCTCGGTTACCTTGACGTACCGGACCGCAACGGATGGTGGGGCGCCTCTCCTTCCTTCACTCATGGTTCCGAGTCACGATGCGACGACGGTGCTGCCAAGGACGGTCGCGCTCCGGCACGACCAGGGAGCCATCAGCGCGGCAGACCGACTACGCCATGACGTGTTGGAGCTGGAACGGAACCGACAGCGCGGAGACAGCTCGCCGATTGCCGTCGCCGACGTCCACTCCGTCCGGCACGCGGTGCTGATGGCGTTTGCGGAGGAGTTGCGCGCCGGAAATCTCGATACGGTGCCGGGGATCGAGAAGACGATCGGTCTGACGCCCGGGTCGCAATTGGAAGCGGAACGACCCGTCTCCGAGCGTGCCCATGCCTATGCGGGTTGGTTGCGCGACCCGGTCGTCCTCACTGCGCTTGCCGAGCGGTTCGGCCCCGACCACGTCTGGTCGGCTGCTCAATTGCAGGCGTACACGGTCCGACCGTTCGATTTTCTCGTGCATCGAGTCTTGCGTATCCAGGACCAAGCCGAGGCAGAGGAAGAGACCGCACCGCTGGCATCCGGAAGTGTTGCACACCTCGTTCTTGAGTCCTTTCATCGGCGTCTGTTCGAGGCTGGAGATACCGAATTCACCGGGGCCGAACTCCTTCTGGACGAGGTATGCGACGAAGTCTTCCAGCAGGTAGAGCGGGACGCGGAACTCTGGCTGGGCCTGCCGCCGATGTGGCGAATTAAGCGCGAGCATCTCCGGCGTACAATCCGACAATTCGTCGATTGGGACATTCGGGCGTTGGGCAAGAAACAGGCGCATCCTGTAGCCGTGGAGCAGGTGTTCGGCATGGACGGTTCCGAGCCGATCAGGCTGGAGGGATCTGACGTCGAGGGACATCCTGCCCACCTCCTCCTGTCCGGACGCATCGACAGGATAGACAGGCTGAAATCCGGCGGGCTGCGCATCATCGACTACAAATGGAGTGCGGTACCGGGCAAAGGAAATTACACCGACGGGGCGGTTCTGCAGTCCGCGGTCTACATGCGGGCCTGGGATCAGGTAGCCGGGGAGGTCGTCGAGGACGGCGTATTCCTGTCCGTTCGAAACCCCGGTGCCGGCTCCGGCTCGGGACTTCCCGCCGCGAACGTGGACGCAGTCCTTCGATTCGCGCTGTCGAGTCCGGCGAGGATTCGGGCCGGGCTGTTCGAACCCGTTCAGGCGCGGTCTCTGGGCAAGATCAACTACTGGCAACCCGGGCCGGAGATCACTCGAACGCAACGAGTCCTGAGAGCAGGGTCACGATTCGAACGTCAGGAAGAAAGCGAGGCAGTTTCTGGCTGAGGGAGTCGATTGGACGACCGAACAGGCTGCCGTTCTGGTTACGACGAAGAACGCGCTCCTGGCCGCCAACGCCGGAACAGGGAAGACGACGACGATCGTCGGCAAAATTCTCTGGATGCTTGGGCTGGATGTCGGCCAGTGTGAGGACGGGACGCCGATTGCTCCGTGTCCTGAGCCCTGCCGGTTGGATGAAATCGCGGCGATCACGTTCACGGACAAGGCGGCCGGTGAACTGAAACAGAAACTGCGGGCGGGAATCGAAGCTTCGGAGAAAAGCGACGAGCTGCGATGGGAGCTCGACAATGCTTCGGTAGGGACAATTCATGCGTTCTGCACACGACTTCTCAGGGAACACGCGCTTCGCCTGGGAATCGATCCGTCCTTTCGCGTGCTGGATGAACGCGAAACCACCCTTCGGCGACACGAGATCATTCGCGGTGTCGTGATGTCGGCGATCAGCGCCGGTGGTGAAGACGTAGCACGGTTGCTCGCTCAATTCTCGCTGTATGACAGTCAGCACCGAAAGGGACTCGTCTCGGTGACCGATACGGTCCTGCGAGACTTTCGGTGGCACAAGGATCGGTTCGCGGCGTGGACCCGGCTTCGCGTTTCGGCGGACGAACCGGCAGCGCTCGATATCGACCGCATCCTCGAGCTATCGATCAGCACCGCAGACCAGCCACCCGGCTCGGACGAGACCGACGAAGATGACCTGCGAACTACCGGCGCCCTGTACTCTCTCGCCTTCCGGGCCTTGTCCGAATGGCTCTCCTGGATGGAGAAGGAAAACGTCCGCGATTTCGACAGTCTGATTCTGGACGTGCGCCGGCTGCTTACCCGGCCGCAGCATCGGGCTGCCCTGAAGTCCATCCGACGAAGCCTGAAAATCCTGATCATCGACGAGTTCCAGGATACGGACGAAGCCCAACAGGACATCGCATTCGCGCTGGCAGGTATCGGGGAGCCGGAAGGCGACCACCGGCCACAGCTCCTGCTGGTAGGCGATCCCAAACAGAGCATATATCGATTCCGCGGTGCTGACGTCGGCGTATGGAACCGAGTCCGGGATGTCCTTTGCGGTGATGAAGGTCCGATGCGGCTCACGGTAAACTTTCGAACTCGGCCTGGCGTGGTAGGGTTCATAAACGACGTGTGCTCAGCGGCGCTGGAAGCGGCATCAGCCGACCTGCGACCCACGGCTCCCGAGTTGCGAATCACATACAGTCCGCTCGTACCCTCAAGAGAGTCGGGGCCAGGTGAGGGTATCGATTGGCTGGACTGTTCGATCGAAGGCGGCAAGTCAGGTGACGTACATGCTCTTGAAGCCCGGCTCGTCGTGTCGCGGATTCGGCGGCTGCTGGCCGACGGACGCGTGGCGGACGCGGATACCGGTATCGAGCGAGCGGTTCAGCCGCGAGACATCGCGGTGCTCGCCAGGACCCGGGCCGGTCTGGACCTCGTGGACCGGGGACTGCGAGCGGCGGAAATCCCTGCCTTTAACGCAGCGAGCCTCGGATTGTCGGATCGCCCCGAGGTCATCGATCTCGTTACGGTGCTTCGGCTGTTCAGGAATCCCGAGGACGACTATCACGGATTCGCATTCCTGCGTTCGCCATTCGTCGGCCTGAGAGACGAAACGATCGCTCGATTCCGTCTCGATCCCGACAGCGTCAAAGAGTCGCTGATCAAACAGGCGGCCCGGTTTCTACGCCGCGCGGATGCAGGGGAAACGACCTGGTTCGGAGAGCCGGCCAACGAGAATGTCGCAGCGATTGAGCGTGAGGCGCTTCGTCGCGCACTATCGGCTCTGGAGTTCGGGCAGGCCCTGGTCGAACGGGTTGCCCCGGCAGAGCTTCTCGAATCCGTTGTGCGGCAGACGGGCTACCGGCTTCACCTGCTGCTGCGCCCGGCTGCCGACGAGGCCATCGCGAGCATCGAGAGATTCAGTGCGCTGCTCGACGAGTATCGGCGCTTGACCCTCGCCGACTTTCTGAGCGTGTGGGATCTGTGGGGTGAACACAAACTTGGCATTCCCCACGCGCCACTGTTCAGCGCCGCGGACGATGTCGTCACTTTGCAGACGATCCATACGGCGAAGGGTCTCGAATGGCCGATCGTGTTTCTCGTTCGAGCGGAAGCCGTCGGTAAGAAGAGTCTCGCAGGAACGTATGTGTCGCATCCGGGTCTCGGGCCGATCCTAATGTCCGCAGCGAAACACCGGGGGCCGAGGGCCGAAGCGATCGCCAGCCGGGAGGACGCTGCGAGCCAGGCCGAGGAAGCCCGTTTACTCTATGTGGCCTTGACACGTGCCCGCGATCGGTTGGTTGTGGCAGGTCCCGGCGCGGAGTCCGGATATATGCGATACCTGGGGCCCCACCTGGCCGATGCGACTCCCCCGCACCTCGTTTCGGAGGACCGGCAGATTCCTCAGGCGGAGCGGCGAGATTCGGAAAAGGCCACTGCTGATGATCCGGCCACACGAACCGGTGGGCAGATCGAGGTGTTCGATCACGACTCGAAGGGCCAGATGGACATCTTCTTTCACTCACCGCGGCCCGGCGGAGCAGAGCCGGTCACCTCTTCCGACAAACCGGCTTTGACACCGGTGGTCCATCGCACGGTGGATCCGGTTCAAGGATCGCTGGCTGCCGCGCGTGTTTCTCTTTCGTGGCTGGACGACGTTGAGCCAGGCGACATGCCGCCACTCGCGAGGGCAGTCCCGGCACCGCCAATGTCCCGACTGACTTCGGCCACCGAGCTGAGCGCACAGGCACGCGATCTGGAATCATGGCGCCTCCTTTATGTGCACGGAGTGCAGGAGTCCAGGCATTTCGTTCCACCCGACGAGGGAGGAGGGAGCGTTCCGGCACCGGTGAGGGGCACGCTGATTCATGGCGTACTGGAGCGGATCGAAGCAATGGCTGAGCTGACCGATATTCTGAGCGAGACGATCGCCGGCATCGATGCACCGCCGGGCGTCGAGGACCATCTCCTCCCGGGAACGGATTATCGGGAAGCCCTTGAAGCCGAAATCGCCCGGGTCGTGACGGGCGATGATTGGCGCTGGTATGTCGAGGGTGAGCACTACCGCGAGCTCCGTTTCCTGCACCTCACGGCCGCGGGTACCTGGACGCAGGGAGCGATCGATCTGTACCGACCCGGAACGGGCCAGGATGCGGAAGCGGGCAGTCCGTGGGTCATCGACTTCAAGACCCACCGGATCGAGGCTGCCGACGTGGAAGAGGTCGCTGCCGACTATGGGATTCAGATCGGCATCTACCGCGATGCCGTGACTGCGTTAGCGGGTACAACACCGCGGGCGTTGCTGCATTTCACCCACCCGAATGTGGCTACGGAAGTATAGCTTGGGGTACCATGCTTGTGCATGAGAGGTTGGAGTTACGCGCACGACGAAACCGGCAGCTCGGAGAGACCATGACGACACGGACTGCGAGAAGGGCGTTGGTTCTGCGTCTGCAGAGGTGCCTCGAGACGGTGGCCGCGCCTCTGCAAGTGGACACCGAGCCGTCCATCCGTCGTCTCCCTTAGCGGGTGCCAGGCGACATGCGACACGAAACTGTCTACGAAATCGTAAGACGAATTCCACCCGGAACAGTGGCCAGTTACGGACAGGTAGCGGATCTCGCCGGCTCGCCGGGTGCGGCCCGACAGGTAGGCTACGCACTGGCGGCGCTCCCGTCCTGGACAAACGCTCCATGGCATCGAGTACTGAATGCCCGCGGGGCGATCAGTCCACGACCGGGAGGCGCTGCCGTCACCCAAAGGCTTCGTCTGGAGAGCGAGGGTGTGCAATTCGGGCAGGATGGGCGGGTTGACCTGGGAGCCTACGGCTGGGTTCCGGAAGGGAATGATACGGTAGAGCGGGGCGTCTAAGGATCGTGAACCATGTCTCCCGATGAAGCGTCGGCCGACGAGGAGCTCCTCGTGCGAGCGCGCCGCGGCGACGACCGGGCGTTCGGGATACTCGTTGATCGGTATCAGGGGATCGTCGCGGCGACTGTTACCGGTATGCTGGGTTCGGGCGACGATGCCGAAGATGTGGGCCAGGAGACATTCATCCGTTTCCACCGGTCACTTGATCGGTTCCGAGGAGATTCGTCTGTCGCCACGTATCTGACCCGGATCGCTATCAACCTGTCCCTGACGGCTTTGAAGCGGCGCCGGCGTTGGACAGAACGGTTCAAAGCTCCGGCGCGAGCGGCGGAACGTGTTTCCGATGGTTTCGATCCGGAAACGGACCGGGAAAGCCGACGGCGGACCGAATGGGTATGGGCGGCGATAGATACGCTGAGTCCGCAACATCGTGCCGTCATCGTTCTCAGAATGATCGATGGGTATTCGACCCGGGAAACGGCAGAGATCATGAGTGTGCCTGAGGGAACCGTAATGTCGCGCCTTGCCAGGGCCATGGGCCGTTTAGAGTCGCAACTGAAGGAGACGGATCAATGAACGACGCGGAAAAACTGCTCCGCGAACTCGAGGGCACGCTGGTGCCGGAGCGCCTGCAAGAGTTGGAGGAGTCGCTAGACGCGCGGCCGGAGTTCGACAGGCAGCGCCGACGCTGGCGCCACATCGCCGGAGAGTTGACGAAGGCGAAGGCCGTGTCGTTTAGACCGATGTTCGCGGATCGCGTGCTTTCACGTATCCGCGAGGCGCGGCGCCTGACGGAAGACACCATGTACATGCACCTGCGCTGGATGTTCGCTCGAGTGGTGCTGGCTGGTGTTGCATTGGCCCTCATTCTGGGAGTCTATAACGCCACGGGCGGGCAGGAGTTCTCCCATACGGCGGTTGAAACGCTGTTCGGCCTCCCGGCGCCGAGCCTCGAATCCGTTGTCATGCTTGCGGACGCCTGATCTATGGATACGCGAACCAAGTCGGCTCTGCTGCTCGCGGGTGTACTGGTCCTGGGAATACTGCTCGGAGCCCTGGCATCCGGGTCGATGTTCAACCGCCGGCTCGGCAGGATTGCCGAGCTTCGAACCTCACGCGGGATGGCCTTCGTTCTGGAGGAAGTCGTTCGACCTGAGACGGAGGAGCAGCGGCGAGCATTCCGCGATGTGATCGAGGAAACAGCTCCAGCCTACGCCGAGGTGTTCGAACGGACCGGGGCGGATTTGACCGCCCTGAACGAATCGATGCTTGCGCGAGTGCGCCCTCTGCTGACACCGGAGCAGACCGAACGGCTGCAGCGCCACCTTTCGATGCGAAGAAACGGCCGGTTCGGAACACGGCACGACCGTAGTCGGCCGCACGAACCGAACCGGTACCATCGCCGTTTTCGGCGCCCGGCACACGACTCTGTACCGAGGCACAACCCGCCTGACCCGTCCAACCCTCAGGGGCCGGTGTCGCCGTAGGGACGGATGTGCAACGAGGTCACGCCGTGGAGGCGATCGTGGCGGTT
>CBDUXS010000055.1:0-7450 GCA_965371255.1 uncultured bacterium | reverse complement strand
ACGAGCGCCCGCCCCGTTCCCATCGTAAACGAAAACCGTCTCTTCGAGATGTCGCCCTCGATCTGGATCGGAATGTCCGACACCAGCTCGCCGTCGAATGTCGCGATCGACACGCGCGCATTCGCGCCACGTGGGACCGTGATATCCAGATCCCCGTCATGGGTCGACATGAAATAGCGGCCGCCGTCGTGAATCGGGCCCCGGAACGTGACGTCTCCGTCCACGACGTTCACGCCGATGTTCTCCGAGTCGACGTCCAGGAGTCGTACGTCACCCTCCACGCACTCGATGGCCAGGGTGCCTTGCGAATCGCTCACCGTCACGTTTCCCTCAATTGAGTGCAGAGCGATGTTGCCGTTTGCGTTGCGAACCGTCACGTCACCGTCCACCGTCTGGATCGCGACGTTGCCGCTGCCCCCCGTAACGTCGATCGACCCTTCCACGGATTGTACCGAGATGTTGCCTCCGGATCCGTCGATCGCCACCTCGAGTTCGACGCCTTGCAACGCGATCGACATGCCGCGCGGCACGGTAAGGTCGAATTCGACGCGGGGAAGCCCATAGTCTCTCTGCACACGTACGCGTACCATCGAACCAGAGTTCTGGATTGATACGGGCCGCTGTCCCTGGTCCCAGTCCGCCTTGATGCGAATCTCGTTACGGTTCCACGTCGAGACGGTCACCGTTCCCCGCTGGTTCTGAAGATCGAGTTGCCCGCTTCCGGACACGGCGAAAGTCGTGTCCATCTGCTGGGTCATCGCCACCGTTGTGATGAGCGCCGCAGCTATATGAATAATCATGATCCTCGTGTCTCCTAGGTGCTCGAAGCGACGAGCGCCGTCGCGTTCTCGAGTAGTCTCAACTTCCGCGCTCTAGCGCTCGCGAGATGCTGGTTCAGGTATGCGTTGTTCGGGTCCGTCTCGAGAGCCGTCCTCGCCTGCTGTATGGCCTGATCTATCCTGGCCAGGCTCTGCTCGAGCACACGGACCGTTTCGGCGGCCAGGACTCCCTGGCCTGCTTCGAGCCGGCGTTCGAGATCTTCCACGAATAGCGAGTATGGAGCAGGGTCGTTGCCTGCGAATCGGGCGTCCGAGGAGGATTCCATTCCGGCGATCGCACGGGTATCAATGGCCTCAGAGCCCGCCTCGTTACCCATTCGGGCGAGTCCGACACCGAGGAGCAGCATCACACCGGCTGCCGCGGCGAACTGCGGAATCGTAACGATGATCGTCCGCCGTCGATGCGTGACCGTTGCTTCCGCCGCAATGCGGTGGCGGATTTCCGGCCACAGGTCCGCGGGCGGAGACATGTCGACCTGCCGGGCCGCTGCGGACTTGACGGCGCGGAGCTCGTCGAGTGTCGCGCGGAGCCCGGCATCATCCGCCAGCCGTGACTCGAGCGCCTCATTCTCGGCCTGGCCGAGATCGCCGTCGAGATACTCCGAAAGTCTGTCCGTCCAGTTTTCGTTCATCATGTTTCTCATCGTGATACGAAGGTCCGCATAACCTGGCGAGCGCGGTGCAGCTGCGCCTTGCTCGTCCCTGTCGTGACACCAAGCAGACTCGCGATCTCCCGGTGCTTGAATCCTTCCATATCGTGGAGCACGAATATCTGTCTCGCTCCCGGCGGCAGTCTTCGCAGACCCGCCTCGAACTCCGGCCCCAGCGTGCCGGCGTGCTCGCGTCCCGGCATCATCTCCAGCGTCGGCGTCGGGTCGGCGAGAAACCGCTCGCGGTGAACCGCCAGCTTCCGCCGCCTTCCCAGCACGACGTTGATCGCCAACCGATGAAGCCACGTGCCGAACGCCGCATCGCCGCGAAAACTGCCCAGCTTCTGCCACGCCCGGACGAATACGTCCTGCGTGACTTCGTCAGCCAGATCCTCGCCGAGCATGCGCCGAACAAGCGTGAACACCCGGTCCACATGACTCCGATACAGGCGTTCGAATGCCTGCATGTCGCCGCTCGCTGCCAGCTCCGCATCGGAGGTCTGATTCGGCGTATCCGTCGGCTCGGCCACGGCGGTCATCATCTCCATGCAGTGAGTTGGATCGGGCAACTGATCAAATGGTTGACGCCCGCCTCGGATTGCGCAATGTCGGCCCGCCGCCTCATATGTGCCGTCATGTCTGATTTGAGCGCAGGATGGCCGACGTCGCGGCACTCCGTCTGGCTCTATACGTTCGGTTGCAAGGCGAATCAGTACGACACGGAACGCATGCGGCAGGAGCTGGAAAGCCGCGGTGCCGGGATCGTGTCGAATGTGGAAGCTGCGGACACCGCGGTGCTCAACACTTGCACGGTCACCGCATCCGCGGACGTCTCGGGGCGCCGCCTCGTGAGAAAGCTCCACCGACGACATCCGGGACTCCGTCTCGTGGTAGCGGGCTGTTCGTCCGCCCTGCACGCGGACGACTATCGAGCGATGGCCGGCGTCGCATCCGTAATCGAAGGACACGATCCGGTGGCTGTTGCGGCGGCCGTCGCGCCGGAGACAGCCCTTGCCCGCACGGACGAGGAGCCGATCGGCGGCACGCTGCTGCGTTCCAACCAGCGCGGTGCGCGCGGCTGGCTGAAGATTCAGGACGGATGCGACAGGAAGTGCTCGTTCTGCGTCACACGACTCGCTCGCGGCGCCAGCCGATCGAGGCCCGTGGACGAGGTGATCGCTGAAGCGCGGCTGCAGGCTGCCGTGCACAGCGAACTCGTGCTCACCGGCATCCACATCGGCGGGTATGGCCGAGACCTGGCCTCTCCGACGACGCTCTCGGCGCTCTGTGCTTCAATCCTGGATTCCGTTCCGAATATCCGGCTACGCCTCGGCTCGATCGAGGCCACCGAAATCGACGATCGGCTGATCGTCTTGCTGGAGACATCGGGCGGCGCCCTGGCGCCTCACCTCCACATCCCGATGCAGAGCGGAAGCGATAAGATCCTCGGTCGGATGCGCAGGTGGCACACACGTGAGGCCTACCGCAGGCGCGTACTCGAGATCGCAGCGCGCGTGGGGCCGCTGGGGTTAGGCGCCGATGTGATCGCCGGCTTTCCCGGCGAGACGAAAGTCGATTACGCCGACACGCTTGAGCTGATCGAGGAATTGCCATTCTCGTATCTGCACGTGTTTCCGTGGTCTCCCCGCGACGGCACGTTGGCGGCAGACCTGGAGGGCCGCGTGCCCCGGCGGGTGGCGGCAGACAGGGCGCAGGAACTCCGAGAGCTGGGGATCGAGAAGGGACGTGCCTATGCCTCCAGCCGCATAGGCGGAATGGCACGTGTGGCCGTCGAAACACCAGAGTCGGGCCTTACGGGCGATTATCTTCGTGTACGACTGTGCAGCCAGTTTCCTGGCGCACGGCCGCGGACGCTTGTCGTCGTGCGACTCGATGGAACAGCTGACGGCGGGTTGCGAGCGGGGGCAACCGGTCGGTCAGCGTTGCCGGTACTGGCAGCGTCCGTTCAGGCCCGCCCCTTGCATAGCCGTTGGATCGGGAACCAGGGCCGAGCGATCGGGTTGTAGGACTGGGAAGTTTGATTCCAACGAAGATCGTTGTATCATTCAAGAACCAACGGCGCGCCCGCGCCGGTACCCGAAGCATCGCTGGGGACTTCAGGTGTCAGTCAGGCTCTGCGTTTGCCACCACCTTGAGGGACCATCTCCGGTCGATTTGCACTGAAACAGACGAAATGGACGGAATGTGACGAACGAAGGATTTCTAGGTGTACTACAGGTCATCAATAACAGGTCGGGTTTCATACGCCGGCCACACGCGGGCTATACACCGAGTGACGATGACATTTATGTCGGCCAGCGCCTGATTCGAAAGTTCGAGCTGCGCTCGGGCGACGAGATCGAGGGAGAGGCCGGCCCCCCACCGGGGAACGGCAAGAGTCCGCCCCTGAAGCAAGTGTTCAAGGTCAACGGAGTACCCGTCGATCAGCTTGGCCAACGACCGCAGTTCACCCGCCTCTCCGCGATGCACCCCAACGAACAGCTCACGCTCGAATGCGGCCTCACCCGACTGGGTAACCCGGATCCGACAAACCGGATCATCGACCTGTTCTGCCCGCTCGGAAAGGGCCAGCGCGCGATGATCGTCGCGCCGTCGAAGGCCGGGAAGACAATGGTGCTGCAGGCGATCGCCGAAGGGATCGTGACCAACTATCCCGATGCACTGGTGATGATTCTGCTGGTCGACGAGCGTCCGGAAGAGGTGACGGAAATGGAATTGTGCGGGTTCGGCGAAGTCGTGGCGTCCAGCTTCGACTATCCGGCCGACCGGCACGTGGCCGTCGCGGAAATGACATTGGAGCGTGCCCGCCGCCGCGTCGAGATGGGACAGGACGTGGTAATCATCCTCGATTCGATCACCCGCCTGGCCCGGGCCTACAACCAGGTCGAAGAGGGTAGCGGACGGACGCTCACCGGTGGCCTCGACGCATCATCCCTCGAAAAGCCGAAGCGATTCCTCGGAAGCGCGCGCAAGGTGAATCCCGACCAGGGAGGCGGCTCTCTCACGATCATTGCCACGGCGCTCGTCGATACCGGGTCGAAGATGGACCAGGTGATCTTCGAGGAATTCAAGGGCACCGGAAACAGTGAGCTGGTTCTCAGCCGTGAGCTCGCGGATCGCCGGATCTTCCCCGCGATCGACTTGAACGCGAGTTCCACCCGCCGCGAAGAACTGTTGCTCTCGGAATCCGCACTTGCCTGCTCGCACGCCATGCGTCGCGAACTGGCCGGCGTGTCGGAGGTCGAGGCGATGAACAACGTCCTCGGAATCATGCGCCAGATGAAGACCAATCAGGAATTGCTCGACAAGGTAGCGGCGCGCATCTAGTTCGGCTGCCGCTCGTCCTTCACACTCTTCTCGATCCGGGCCTTCATTCGCCGTGCGTAGTTGACGACGCGGTAGGCGGTCGCCTCGAACAGACGCAATTCCGTTTCGTCGAGATCAGCGCGCTTAAAGATGCGACGGTAGCTGCGCATTTTCATCATCGGTGATACGTCCCGGAACATCCCGATGGTGTGCATCGCCTCCTGCCACACCGTGAAGAAACTCTCCATCTGTTCAGCTGTGGCGGGCGGTCCCTGGTCTCTGGGTTTGCCCGACAGGTCACGGTCCTGGAGGCCGCCGAGCCTACGGGCGGCCTGGCGAAGTTCGTAGGCGATCAGTACGGCGGCGTGCCCTAGATTCAGCGACGAGTGAGCCGGATTTGTCGGCAGGCAGAGGGCTTCGTCGGCACGATCGATGATCTCGTTGGGGAGTCCGAAATCTTCACGGCCGAACACGATCGCGATATCGCCGTCCACGGTTCGGGCGAGAATTTCCCGGGCGCCCTCGGCGGGTTCGCTCCATTGCTGGCGGCTCGTCCGGCGTCGGGCCGTGGCCGCCACGACACGAACACAATCCGAAACCGCCTCGTCGAAGTCATCGTAAATCTCGATCTGCTCGACGATGTCACCCGTATCGTGGGCGATCCCGTCTATCCGAAGCGGATCAAACTCTTCAGGGCGGACGAGCCGCATCCGCGACAGTTCCATATTTTTCATCGCCCGGACGACGAGGGCGATATTGACGAGGTCCTGTGGTTCGTGCAGGACGAAGACGATGCGCGCCAGCGCGGCGCGGCCGTCTCCGGATTCGGTCGTCACGGGAGAGTCAGTCGCCTCGTTCGGCCTCGAACTCCGGCGAGCCCTTGAAGCCCTTGCCCTTCCGGGGCCGCAGGGCCGGATAGCCTGTCTCTCCGCACTCGGGACATTCGACCGTCAAGGCGCTTATCGAAGCACCGCAGACGGAGCAACCGACAGCCGCTTCGTCCGCCTCATAGGAATAGGCCTTGCCGCACTTCTGACAGGTCTGGTCGTACGGTCCCATCGCGGTTCCGCACTCCGGACACTCGGTCTGCTTGTTCATGCCGCCCAAACTACCCGCTTCCCGCCCGTAACAGCCAGTCCCCGCGCTGGCGTACCACCAGAGCCGTTGGTAGCATCCGACGATGCAAGCCGAATACGAGACGCTGGATCGTAAGGTATGGATTCTCGGCGGGGTCATGGTCGCGCTGGCCGTTATCGCGCTCGTCCTCATGCTCCGGGATTTCTCGTCTGAGAGTTACCTGTACCTGGTGTTTTATGCGGTGCCGGCCAACAGCGCCGTGTCCGTGTTTCCGCACGAGCCGGTCGTGATCTGGTACGGAAGCCAGGGGAGTATCTGGTGGACGGCCGTGGCTGCCAGTATCGGGACCATGGTCGCCGGCTACCTGGACCACTCCGTATTCACTCCCGTGATGAACCTCAAAGGTCTCGCTGGCTACAAAGAAAAAGGCTGGTACCAGAAGGCGGCCCGGCTGTTCATGAAGTATCCGTTTGCGGTGATTGTGGTTGCTGGATTTACGCCGGTCCCGTTCTTTCCGTTCAAGTTTCTCAGTTTCTCCGTTCATTATCCGCTCAAGAAATACCTTTCGGCACTCTTGATCGCACGGTTCCCGCGCTACGTCGTGCTCGCGTACATCGGCAGCTTTTTCCAGATTCCGGGCTGGGCCATGTTCGCGTTCTTCGGAACAGTGGCTCTGATATATGCGGCCAAGACCCTTCCGAGCGCGGTGCGCTACCTGAGGCGGTCCCGTCAGGCAGGGGAAGGCGGACCCTAGCGATGGTCGGCCCGACCGCCCCGTCCAGCGCGTTCCTGGAACGACTCCGGTCTCCTGGTCCGCTGATCGCAGTCGAGCTTCGGCCGCCGCGGAGTGGACTCACACCGGGCGGAGCGATGGACATCTGGATCGACCTCGGCCACGCGGCACGGTCTCTGATCCGTCACGATACATTCGTGTTGCTCACCGACGGAGCTGTGGGCGATCCCGAAGAGGAAAACCTCCGCCACCTCGCTGCGAACCTGGCCGGTGAGGATGAGGCACGTCGTCTCGTCCCTTTCCTCACGTGCAAACACTCACTTGAGTATTGCCGGCTGTTCGCGGAGCGTGCCCGCCGCCACGCCGTGGAAACATTGACGGTCGTGGGGGGAGACGCGTCGGATGGCGCGTCCCGTTGCGTGCCGCATGCCTACCTTCTGCGTCAGGAGATCCGAGACCGGGTTCCCGGCCTCGCGCTGGGCGGCTGGGTGAACCTGCACCGGGATCCCGCAATCCAGGCGGATTACCTCGCCGACGCCGGCTGCTCGGCGGACTACGTTCTCACGCAAGTCGTGTCTCACCACGACGAACAGAAAATCGATGCGTGGCTGGAGGAGACAGCGCGCCGCGACCTGGACCTGCCAACCTCGTACGGGGTGTTTTACTACCGGAATGGCCGGCGTGCGACGCTCGAGAGCCTTGCCCGTTACTTCACAGTGCCCGTGGACGAAATCGAGCGGGATTTCGAGCAAGGGGCGAAGCCGGCGGAAGTCTGTGCCCGATCGATTTTTGCGCTGCGTCGTGCGGGCATCGAAAACGTCTAC
>CBDUXS010000054.1:0-7647 GCA_965371255.1 uncultured bacterium | reverse complement strand
ACGGGTTTCGGCGTTCCATGGCTCGAGGCGCAAGGCGTAGCCGGAATCATCGGTCCGATCCGGTCTGGTGCACTTCGCGCGGCGGCTGCAGCGAGATCCTCGCCGGGCACGCTGATCATCAGTCCGACGGCCGCCGAGGACTCCGCGCTGGCTCCACACGCCTATTCGATCTGGGCTCGGGAGCGTCGCGACCGGCAGGTGGCCGAGGCACTGGGCAATTGGCTTGTCTCGTCGCTCGAAGTGAAACGTGTCGCGGCATTCTATCCTGCGGATGAGAGCGGCCGCCGTCGGTCGGACATTTTTCAATCCATCGTTGATACGGCGGGATTCGAATGGGTCGGGAGCCGTGCCTATGAGCCGGACTCCACGACGTTCGAAATCGAGCTCAGAGCTCTGACCGAGTTGGATCCGGATGCGATTTTCATCGTTACCGACGGCCCGCGCCAGGTTCTCCAGGTAGCGCCCCAGCTTCATTTTTTCGGCCTGCGCGGGCGGATTGCGCTGGTCAGCGAGGATTGGACGCATCCGACTGTTCTGCGCAGGCTCGATGCCACGTTTTCCAACTTCCGGGTCGCGGCCACCTATTTTGAGCGTTCAGGCAACCAGGCTTGGGAAGACTTCGCGGCGGACTGGGACGAGGTGTTCCGGCGCTCGATTCCCGATAACGCATTCGCGGCCCTCGGGTATGATGCGGGTCTATTGGTGCTGCGGGCGATTCCCCATCCGATGCTCAACCGCCCGGGCGGGGTGGCCAGATCGGTGAGTCGAACGCGCGATGTACAGGCTGCGACGGGTCGTTTCTCGTTCGACGAAGCCTCACGGCGCCTCGTGCGAGGCACGCGCGTCAGAATGTTGTTGGACGCACGGCTGGTGGATCCGGATCCGGAGGCAATCGTCGAATGGTCTCTGGAGGCACGCGCGCAGGAAGAAGAGAGAATTCGGCTGAAGGCGGAAGAGGAGTTGAGACGCGGCGGCGTGGCCCCGTGAGGGATCTGACAGGCGGATGAGACCGTGACTACACGCGAGAGACTGGAACAGCTGCGAGTTGAACGGCAGCGCGCGCTCGAGGCAGGGGGGCCGGAGCGCATGGCGCGCCAGCATGACCGAGGCAAGCTCGGTGCCCGGGAGCGCCTCGATGTGCTCCTCGATTCCGATTCCTTCGTCGAACTGGACCGATTCGTCGAGCATCGTTGCAGCGACTTCGGCCTGGACCAGCAGAAGATTCCTGGCGACGGAGTCGTGACCGGGTACGGACAAATCGACGGCCGCCTCGTGTTCGTATTCAGCCAGGACTTCACCGTATTCGGGGGCTCGCTCTCGGAGGCCCATGCGGAGAAGATCTGCAAGGTCGTAGATCTGGCCATGGCGAATGGAGCGCCGGTAATCGGTCTCAACGATTCCGGGGGGGCGAGAATTCAGGAAGGCGTGGCGTCACTGGGGGGCTACGCGGAATTGTTTCTGCGCAACACGCTCGCGTCAGGCGTGGTGCCGCAGATCAGCGTGATTCTGGGTCCGTGTGCCGGCGGAGCCGTGTACTCGCCCGCTATCACGGACTTCGTCTTCATGGTCGAAGGCATCAGCCACATGTTCGTGACCGGGCCCAGTGTTGTGAAAACGGTGACGCACGAGGATGTCGACTTCGAGGAGCTCGGAGGATCTCGGGTTCACGGAACCATATCGGGTGTCGCCCATTTCACTCGACCCACGGAGCTGGAGTGCTTGCGCTCCGTTCGGGAGCTGTTGTCATACCTGCCATCCAACAACACGGAGAATGCCCCGCCTGGTCCTACGGATGACCCTCCTGATCGGGCGGACGAAGAACTCCTGGATATCATCCCCGACGAGGCGTCGCGACCCTACGACATGCACGAGGTAATCCGTCGGATCGTGGACATGGGATCCTTCCTGGAAGTGCATGCCGGATGGGCCGGAAACCTGCTCACGGGCTTCGCGCGTCTGGGAGGTCGAACCGTGGGCATCGTGGCGAATCAACCTGCTGTCCTGGCCGGAGTGCTGGATATCGAATCGAGTCGCAAAGGTGCCCGATTCGTACGGTTCTGTGATGCGTTCAACATCCCGCTCATCACGCTGGAAGACGTTCCGGGATTCCTGCCCGGTGTACGACAGGAGCACGGCGGCATCATCGTGCACGGTGCCAAGCTGTTGTATGCGTACTGCGAGGCGACGGTGCCGAAGTTGACGGTCATCACGCGGAAGGCTTACGGCGGGGCATATGATGTCATGTCTTCGAAGCACATTCGGGGTGATCTGAATCTTGCATGGCCGACAGCTGAGATCGCCGTAATGGGTCCGAGGGGTGCGGTGGAGATCCTGTTCAGACAGGAACTGGCCGAGGCCGAGGACCCTTCCGTCCGGGCCGCAGAGCTCGAGGCCGAGTACCGTGAGAAATTCGCCCATCCGTATCTGGCTGCTCGGCGCGGTTACGTGGACGATGTCATCGATCCCAGGGAAACGCGTGCGCGGCTCATCTCTGGTCTTGCCATGCTGGGTGACAAGCGGGATAGGAACCCACCGAAGAAGCACGGCAACATCCCACTCTGATGAAGCTCCAAAAGGTGCTGATCGCAAATCGCGGGGAGATCGCCGTTCGGATCGCCCGGGCGTGTCGAGAATTGGGAATTCCATCGGTCGTCGTATTCTCGGAGGCGGATCGACACGCACCGCACGTGAGTTCGGGCGATGAGGCAGTATTCATCGGGCCTGCCGAGGCTTCGCAAAGCTACTTGAACGCTGACCGCCTGCTCGACGCTTGTCGAAGCACGGCTGCGGACGCCGTGCACCCGGGCTACGGATTCTTCGCCGAAAGCGCGGATTTCGCCAGTCGGGTACGGAACGCGGGCCTGACATTCATCGGTCCTTCCGTGGATGCGATCCGCCAGATGGGCGACAAGACAGCCGCTCGGCGCCTCATGACGGAGGCAGGTGTACCTGTGGTCCCCGGTTCCGACACGACCGTGGAAACGGTCGCGAACGCCCTGCTGTCTGCCGAAAAGGTGGGTTACCCGGTCCTGCTCAAGGCTGCCTCCGGAGGCGGAGGCAAGGGCATGCGGCTCGTCGAAGAGGCAGCTGACCTGGAGAGTGCTTTTCAGGCGGCTCGCCGCGAAGCCCGCCAGGCGTTCGGCGATGACCGGATCTACATCGAACGCTACCTGGAGAATCCGCGGCACGTGGAAATACAGGTGCTGGCTGACGCCCACGGAACCGTGATCCAGCTCGGGGAGCGCGAGTGCTCGATTCAGCGCCGTCATCAGAAGCTGATCGAGGAGGCACCGGCGCCTGGCCTCTCTGCGGGTCTCAGGAAACGGATGGGCGAGGTGGCGTGCGCCGCCGCCGAGGCGGTGGACTACGTCGGAGCGGGCACCGTCGAGTTCCTGCTCCAGGACGAAAAATTCTACTTCCTCGAGATGAACACGCGCATCCAGGTAGAGCACACCGTGACCGAATTCGTTACGGGTGTCGATCTGGTTCAGTGGCAGCTTCGGATAGCCGCCGGTGAACGCCTGTCGATACGTCCATCGGCTGCCGATCCGGATGGACACGCGATCGAGTGCCGGATCAGCGGCGAGGATCCTTACGCCGGCTTTCTGCCATCCACAGGGAGCATCAGGAGACTCGAACTTCCAGGCGGGCCGGGCGTTCGGTGGGACGGTGGAATCGGGCCGGGCACGGAAGTCGGTGTCCATTATGACCCGCTGTTGGGAAAGCTCATCGTGCATGGCGCAACGCGCTCCGAGGCGATCGCTCGGATGCGGCGGGCGTTGGGCGAGCTCGCGATCGACGGCATCCGTACGACGATTCCATTCCACGTCGCCGTGATGGACGAACCGGACTTTCTGGAGGGCCACGTATCGATCAGATACCTGGTGTCGCACCCGCAGTTGACGGATGGATCGTCCGGTTGGTCGGTCGATGCTGCCGTAGCCGTAGCGGCAACGCTGGAGCACCGATCACGCGAGAACGGCACGTCACGCTTCGCGGTCATGGCCGCCCGTTCGCCGGGAACGGGGCGGAGCGCCTGGCAGCGACAGTTCGAGGTGGACGAGTGAACACGGGCGAGCCATTGACCGTCGTGGATCTCGAGATTGACGGCATTGCGGCTGGTGGGGACGGGGTCGGCCGGGATGGTGAAGGCAGGGTCGTATTCGTTCCGCTTACTGCGCCGGGAGACCGGGTACGCGCCGCGATCATCACATCGAAGCCGCGCTGGGCCAGGGGAATCGTGAGCGAGCTAGTCACCGGGTCCGCACATCGGAGGCAGGCCCCGTGTCCTGTGTTCGGGGTGTGTGGAAGTTGCCGGCTACAGCACCTGCCTCCGGAAAAACAAGCAGAGGCCAAGCGCCGGATCGTACAGGATGCGTTGGGAAGGATTGGAGGTATCGCCTGTGAGGTGGCCGATCCTATCCGGGCCGGATCGGAGTTGGAGTATCGGAATCGAATCACCCTGACGAGCCGCCTTTCCGACGTCGGTTATCGCGGGCTGCACGACGCCCGGGCCGTCATCCCGATCTCGGACTGCCTGGTCGCCGAGCCGCCGATTCGAGCGGTGGTGGATGCCCTGGCGACGGGACTCGGGCTGCCGACCGGCGGTGAGTTGCGCATCACGATCAGGGCCAGTGCCATGGAGCGCACCGCACTGTTCGTGGAAGGCGGCGTCGAACCGGGATCTCCGAACGATGTTGCGAACCGGATCCCAGGGCTGGAGAGCTACTGGTGGCGTGATGCCACGGGCGGGATGCAACTGCTGGCAGGCCGAGCCACCTTTCGGGAGGCTTGGCAGGGCATTGACTTCGAGCTGCCACCTGAGGTGTTTCTGCAGGTCAATCGGGAGGTTTCAGCAGCCATGGACACATGGCTGGACGATCGCGTCGGATCTCCGAACGGACGCAGCATGGTCGATCTCTATGCAGGTGTCGGCGCTCGTGCCATCCGCTGGGCAATCGGCGGAGGCGATGTCACGGCGTGTGAAGTAGATGGCGCCGCCTGCGAAGCGTGCAACGAGGCGGCACGCCGTGCCGGAGCGCGACTTCGAGTCGTTTGTGGGCGAGCGGAAGACCAGCCGTCCATAATCGCGGGAGCGGAGGTCGTCGTGGTCAATCCGCCGAGAACAGGTCTTGGCGTTCAGGTGCGGGAAGCTCTGGTGGACGCGCGAATTCCTGGCCTGGCATACGTAAGCTGCGATCCGGCCACGTTGGCCCGTGACCTCAAGGCGCTGGAGTCGGCTTACAAAATCCTGGAAGTTCAACCGTTCGATGCCTTTCCGCAGACCGCACACATCGAGACGATCGTCTGGATGGCCGGAATCCGGCCGGCGGCGACTGGATGAAGTACCATGTGGAGTCGGCCGGCCGGGAGCATCTGGTAGAAGTACTGCAGGGTGAGATCGTACTGGATGGTGACAGTGAGCCGTTGGAAGTCGACATGTCGCCAGTGGGTGGGAGCATCCTGGTCAGATTTCGACACCGGACTGTCACCGGATTCGCCAGGCGGTCGAGCGGGGGCTGGCAGATTTCCATCGACGGGCGGGTGTTCGATGTTCGGGTTGATGATGAACGAGCGCACCGCATCAGGCAGTTGGCTGCTGTTGCTGCGCCCTCGGAGAGTGGCTCCGAGGTGCGCGCGCCGATGCCGGGCCTGATCGTCCGAATTGCGGTCGAGGAGGGCCAGACTGTCGATGCAGGAGAAAGCCTCGTCGTGATGGAGGCGATGAAAATGGAAAATGAGCTCCGTGCGGAATCGGCGGGCGTCGTGACAGGAGTGCTCGTGCAGCCGGGCTCGACGGTGGACCGGGAGGATCTGCTGATCACGATCGAGCGAGAAAGCGCTTGAGATGAATGATGTAAACGACAGACAGGCAACGGACTCTGGAGGTGACGTCCAGCAGATCTATGGGCCGTCCGACAGAGGGTCGTTCGATCCGGCCCGGGATCTTGGGGCCGCGGGCAGCTTTCCATTTACGAGGGGCATCTATCCCGACATGTACCGGGGCCGGATGTGGACCATGCGTCAATACGCCGGATTCGGGACGGCGCAGCAGACGAATCAACGTTTTCGTTATCTGCTGGATGCGGGACAGACGGGTCTTTCCGTCGCCTTCGATCTTCCCACGCAGATGGGTCTCGATTCCGACGATCCGCTGGCCGCCGGCGAAGTAGGTCGTGTCGGCGTCGCGATCGACAGCTTCGAAGACATGGAGGCGCTATTCGACGAGATCCCGCTCGATCTCGTGTCCACGTCGATGACGATCAACTCGACTGCAGCGATCCTGCTGGCGCTTTACATCGTACTTGCGGACGAAAAGGGCATATCCCGAGACCGGCTGTCCGGTACGGTCCAGAACGACATCCTCAAGGAGTTCGTGGCCCGCGGAACCTACATCTATCCTGTCGAACCCAGCCTGCGCCTGGTTACGGACGTGGTGGCTTTCTGCAGTTCGGAAGTGCCGCGCTGGAACAGCATGTCCATCAGCGGCTACCACATGCGCGAGGCCGGAGCCACGGCGGTACAGGAACTTGCCTTCACCCTGGCGAACGCCCGCGAGTATGTGAGGCGGGCACTTGCGGCGGGGCTCGAACTCGAGTCGTTCGTTCCACGACTGAGTTTCTTTTTTTCCGCGCATAACGATCTGTTTGAGGAAGTGGGTAAGTTTCGCGCGGCACGCAGACTGTGGGCTCGTCTGATGGCCGACGAATTTGATGCTTCGGAGCGCAGCTGCCGACTCCGTTTTCATACTCAGACCGCCGGCTCCACGCTCACCGCGCAGCAACCTCTGAACAATGTCGTGCGTGTGACGGTGCAGGCGCTGGCCGCCGTTCTCGGCGGGACACAGTCCCTGCATACCAACGGATACGACGAGGCGTTGACCCTGCCCACGGCGGATGCCGCCCGCCTGGCGCTTCGGACGCAGCAAGTCCTTGCTGAAGAGTCGGGAGCCACGGCTACGGTCGATCCGCTTGGTGGTTCGTACTACGTCGAGGCGATCACTGCGAGACTCGAGGAAGCAGCTCGTGAGTATCTGCGCCAGATCGACGAACTGGACGGCGCCGGCGAGGCGATCAGTTTCATGGCAGAGGAGATCCACGCGGTTGCCTACCGGCACCAGCTGGCGGTGGAGAGTGGGGAGCGTCGGATCGTGGGCGTCAACGTGTACGCTGAATCCGAGCCGCCGCCGGAATTGGAAATGCCGGCTTTCGGTGAACTGGAAGCTGAACAGAAGCAAAGGCTGGCGCGTGTGCGAGCAGGTCGCGACGATTCGGTCGTCGCGCGGTGTCTTGCCGAGGTGAAGACGACCGCGTCGGGTGACCATAATCTTATGCCGTCGATCATCGAAGCCGTTCGGGTACGGGCCACGGTGGGCGAGATCAGCGGAGCCTTGAAAGAGTGCTGGGGTCGGTACCAGCCGGCTTGACGAATCGGGAGAACGATTGGCGACATGCCTACCTACGAATACCGATGTACTAAGTGTGCGGTTGAATTCGAGCGGTTTCAGCAGATGAGCGAAGCAAGCATCCTCGAGTGTCCGGAATGTAATGGCCGCGTACAGAGACTGATTTCAGGCGGCGGCGGGCTTCTGTTCAAGGGGACAGGCTTTTACGCCACGGATTACCGGTCGGAGCGACCATCATCCGG
>CBDUXS010000053.1:0-7667 GCA_965371255.1 uncultured bacterium | reverse complement strand
GAATCTCCAGTCGAACCGCGCATTGTGGGCGACGAATACGCGGCCGCTGAGCGTCCGCCGGATTACCGCGGCGATGTCTTCGAATCGGGGCGCCATGCGTACCATGGACGCGTCGATTCCGGTCAGCCGGCTGATCCGCTCGGGAATCCAGCAACCCGGATCTACGAGGGTGCTGTACCGGGCGCAGATAGAGCCGCCCACGACGTTCACACAAGCGATCTCCATCACACGGTCCTCTCGGCTCGAACCGGTGGTCTCCACATCCACGACGGCAAACTCGAGTTCGGCCAGAGGTGTCGCCGTGGACGGAGATACTTCAGGAACCAGCGCAACCGACCAGACGCCGCCCTCGTCGACGGTGACGCGATGATCGGATCCCAGCAATTCATACACGAGCCGTGCGGCCAGCCCGTCCGGGGCCTGCCGCAGCTCGAACACTTCGCGAGCCAGATCCGTCGTCCCAACCGGTCCTCTCCGAATGCGGTCGATCGCGCGCCCCACGAGCGGCGTCGCCAGGTCGAACGCCAGGCCCGGATGGTTCACTCGACGTCATCTCGCAGAATCGGCATCGTCATACACCGCGGCCCGCCACCACCGCGCACGAGTTCGGAACCGTCGAACGTGATCGCGATTCGTTCGCCGGGTTCGGGAAGATCCTGCATGGAGAGGAACTCCTCGGCCTCGAGCGTGCGAAAGCCCGCCCCGGTCGCGAGCGCCTCGAGGGTGTGTTCGTTCCGTCCGTACGCAATCACCTGGCCCGGAGCCACCGCGATGAAGTTACACCCGCTCCCCCACTGTTCCCGCTCCTGCATGGTTCGTTTCTCGCCACCACAGAACAGGGGTTCCATCGGATGGTCCAGGTCGCGTAACACCGAAAACAGACCGTCTACCTCACGCGCGCCGGCTTTCGATCGCTTCAGGTGCACCACGGGCCGGCGGGTCGGCCCGATAAAAAATGGTGGATAGACGCAGCACACGTCGCGGTCGAGAGCCGTCCAGACCATGTCCAGATGGATCGCGGTTCGGTGGGCAGGAAGCAGAACGACGATGATATCCGTGACGTCGCCCCGCTCGAACAGACGCTGGGCCAGGATGTCGATCCCCGCGGCGCTGGTGCGTTCCGTAAGCCCGACCAGGAGCAGATCGTGCCGAAGCACGTGTAAGTCACCGCCCTCCATGTGGACGTTGAGTCGCCGCTCCGAGGCGCCGTCATACACGATCCCGCGGCTGGCGAGTCGCGGGTGGTGCAGAAACAGCGTCCGAGCCAGCAGTTCCTCTGTCCAACGAACGTCGTGGCGCATCGATGCCACGACGACACACTCGCCGACTACGGCAGCCGAATCCCGTGTGAAGAACAAATTCGGCAATGGCGGCAGAGAGTACCCGGCCTCGTTGACGAGCTGTGCCAGGGAACCACCCTTGTGTTCCTCTCCAAGGATGAACAGCGATACGACCTCGTCGATCGTCGCGCCTTCCGCTCGCTCCTGAATCGCATCGCCGGCGGCGGTCAGCAGCCCGTCCAGGGCCTCGGGTACCGCGAGGGTTTCGCGAAGCAGGTCCGAGACTTCGAGGACCTCCGTGAATCGGGAAAGGACCGAAGTGAACACCGCGTGTTCGCGACGCGCCAACTCCAGGTCGAGGATGTCGTCAAACAGATAGTCGGCTCGGTTCGCCGGGGTGACGGTGGCCAATTCACGTCCGGGCACATGGCAGACGACCGCCCGGAGCCTCCCCACTTCGGATGTCACACGCACACCGCTCACGACTCCTCCGTTCCGCCGGTTGCCGACGAGATCAAGAAGCTGAGGCCCTCGAGTTCGAGCGCCACATCCATCCACCGAACCGCGAGACCTCCGTCTGTCTCGAGCTTCGATGCAGCGAAGCTGAGGATGCCCGCAACACCTGCTGATCTCACCCGATCCGCGACCTCCTGCGCGACTGCCGGCGGAGTGGCGAGGATGACGATTTCAATTCCGTCCGCCCTCAGGCGCTGCTCCAGCTCTTCCATCGGGAAGACCGGAACATCGAACACAGCCCGACCTGCTTTTTCCGGATCGATATCAAATGCCACTCTGATTTCGAATCCGCGAGCCGGAAGTTCCTCATAGCCAAGCAGCGCAGAGCCAATCTTCCCTACACCCACCAGAGCGACACGATGTCGGTGATCGAGGCCGAGGATCGCCTCGATTCGCGGTCGAAGCTCTTCTACGAGGTACCCCTGACCCCGTTTGCCGAACGATCCGAAGTTGCTCAGGTCTTTGCGAACCTGCGCTGCGGTCGTGGCGCTTCCGCCAGCCAACTCTACGCTGGACACGAGTTCCGTTCCCGCAGCCGACATTTCTCGGAGCAGATTCAAATAGAGGGAGAGTCGGCGGACCGTTGAATCGGATATCTTGCGAGCGTTCATCGTGGCTTGTGAAAGAGTTCACAAGAACATATCTGCCGCCGGTCTCCCTCTCAACCACGAGCGCGATTCCGGCACATGGTATCCAGCCGAACGGCAAGTACGGCGAACGGTTCTGGTGCGATCGTTTCGGGACGAACCGACAGGTCGAGTCCGAGTTCCCGGGCCACGGAGGCCGCTTCCTCCGCGCCGAGTCCAAACTCCGGAGCGGTGCGCAGTATGGTTCCGAGCTGTTTTCGTCGCCGGGAGAACGCCGCTCGCGTCAGGGTGCGGACGGCTTCGATTTCTCCCCTCGGTATCCCCTGTACGGGATCCATGATCACGGCGGCGGAGTCGACACGCGGCACCGGCCGAAACGCCTTTCTACCTACTCGAAACGCCAGGCGTGTCCGGGCGCGCGTCTGGACGCCTATGCTGAGGGCACCGTACTCCTTCCCGCCCGGCTCCGCCGTTATGCGCCGTGCCACTTCCTCCTGCACGAGCACGACGATCCGTTCCGGTGTCGGCTTCACGTCCAGCAGTCGGAAGATCAGTGGGGAGGTAATCGCATAAGGAACATTTGACACGAAACGGACCGGCGGTTCTCCGGCGAGCACCGAGAGATCCACTTCCAGGGCATCAGCATGAACCACAAGGATGTCCAGTCGATTTCCCCAGCGCTCCATCAACAATGGGGCGAGCCGATCGTCCTTTTCGACCAGCACCAGACGGCGTACGCTACCCACGAGCAGCTCGGACAGTTCTCCGTGCCCCGGCCCCACCTCGACGACACCATCCCCGGATCCTGCGTCCAGGGCATCCACCAGCTTACGCCGGATATTGTGATCTATCAGGAAATTCTGGCTGAGAGAGCGTTTAGCTCGTATCACTTACCGGATTACTTGAGGACAAGAGCGGTGCGATCATCAACCGCGGACGAATCCGTCGGCGACGCGATTGCAAACAATTCATCGAGCAGGTCTGCAGCCGGTGCGGAAGCATGGCGCCTTACGGCCTCGAGGATGAGATCGTCCGACCAGATCCGGTCGATACGCATGGTTTCACTGAGGCCGTCGGTGAACAGCAGGAGCGTGTCCTTTCCCCGATACCATGACAACTCCTTCTCCCCGTACGTGTCGAACTCCGCGATGCCAAGCGGCGGATTCAATGCCTCGAGTCTATCGGCCACGACCGGACCCACACGGAAGGCGTGTGGGTGACCCGCGTTCGCGTAGCTCAATCGATTACGCGTCGGATCGAGCACGACGTAGCACAGAGTCATGTACATGTCGGTGCTCTCCAGCTTGCGAACCAGCTCGTGATGAATACCCCGCAGCACGTCGCCCGGGCGATCGCTCTCTCGAACCACGAGCGAGGCCGCGCTCATGGTGAGCGCCATGATCAGGCCCGCCGAATAGCCGTGCGAACTCACATCCCCCAGCATCACGCCGATCCGTCCCTCGCCGAGCCGGAACAGATGATAGAAATCCCCGCCGACCGACTCCGCCGGCTCGCACCGGGCCGCAATGTCCGCGACGTCCGCGAAGTCAGCAAGTTCCGGAAGCAGTTTGAGCTGCAAATGGTGCGCGAGCTCGAGCTCGACCTGCATTCGCTCCCGCTCCACGCTCTCGCCGGTCAGTCTGCGATTCTCAAATGCGGCGGCTATCTGATTTGCGATGGCCGATACGAGACGGAGGTCGGACTGTCGAGAAATCCGGTCATGTCGCAAAAAAACTCGCAGGACTCCCAACGATCCGCTCAGGGCGTGTACTTGCGACTTCCTCACCGGCGCGAGTAATTCGGCGCGACCTTCTTCGGCTATCGATTGCGCAACCTGGCTGCGGAGCACTTCCGCCAGTGGACTACGACTCAACTGGAGATCGATGGATCCGTCTCCGGAAGACTTGTCGGATGCCGCGAACCAACTCAGCCGGGACTCACTCTCATCGACCGTCCACAACTCGGCCGCCGAGGCGTCCATCACCTCCACGAGTTCGGCCAGCAACCTCGCCACACCCCGCTCTAGCACGATACCTGAACCAAGCGCCTCGCCCACGCTCGTCAGCAGATCGACTTCCCCAAACCGGCCCGCGAGTTCGCGATTGAAGAACCGCAATTCGCGTTTCAGTCGCAGTACGCCGGGAATCATTGAAGTCAACAACTTCTTTGCGGTTGTCTCAGCCGGGTTCGCCGGGTTGACCAGCCTGGCGCAAATGGTCACGCCATCGACCACCGGCCAGGTTTCTTCCCGCGTGGTGCCCGAGCCTGCGTCGCCCAGCCCGTCATACAGCACATCCTCCGACGCTCCATCTTTCAGTACGAGCTGGAAGCGGAGCCCCGTAGCAGAAAAGTCATCCAGAAGCCGCTGAAGCCAATCGTCGCGCGACGCCATTTCAGACACGAGGCGACCGAATTGTGAGCGTCACCGCATTCCCCCGCTCGTTGTAGCTGACCTCGTCCGCCAGTTTTCGCAGCAGAAATAGGCCCCGGCCATGACTTCGATCCCTGTTTTCCGGCAGTGTAGGATCGAGCACGGCTGCCAGATCGAATCCGGATCCTTCGTCAGTCACCGTGACGACGGCAGTCCCGGGACACAGGTCGGCGTCGATGCGAACGAGCCGACCTGCGTCTTCTTCGTTTCCATACAGGATTGCGTTGGCAAGAACCTCGCCAAGCGCGACCCGCAAATTCAGTGTGGCCCGGGAACCTGCGAAGGCAAGCCTTTCGCACGCATCGACGATCTCTGCCACGGCGTGTCGAACGTAACCCACGCTGGACGGGAATTCGAGGTGAACGGTCGCCGAAAGTCCAGCGGGTCGGCGTGGACGGTCGCCGCCCCGGCCGGCGACGTGCCTTTGCCATCGCAGTCGCAATTCCGCCGGATTAATAGGATGGAAGAGATAATCGGAGCACCCCGCGGCGATGGCCGGCAGAAGACTGTCGACGGACGCACCATCCACGATGGCGACAAGTTCAGTATCGAGGCCGAATGCCGCCCTTGCCTCTCGAACGCTCTGCGCCGGATCCGACAGGTCGATGAACACCAGGTCCGGTTTCTGCTGGGGCCAGGCATCCGCTCGAGCGGCTACGAACGCCTGCGCCTCGATTTCCGCCAGCCGCTCCATCAGGTCGCCCGCCACCTCCGGACGTCCCGAACAGATCAACACCCGACGGTCCGACTCATACATCGGAGAATCGCGCCCCTCAGAAATCGGCCAGCGCCAGCTCCCGGGAATCCGAGATCTGGAAAAGAGTATCCAGCTTGGTCAATTCAAACAGCGTGCGCAGATCTTCATTGAGACCAGCCAGCCGCAGGTCTCCGCCCGACTCCCGGATCTTCCTCGACAGACTGACCAGGGCGCCGAGTCCCGAAGAGTCGATGTAGCTCGAATCCCCGAAGTCGATGACGAACTTCCGGTCGCCGCCTTCCAGACGCATGAGCACGGTCTGCTTGAACTCTTCACGATTGCCGACGATCAGTTCGCCGTTTACCTGCACAAGCACGACTCCGCCGATCTCCGTCATCTGACAACTCATGCGTTCTCCGTTTGTTCTCCGGTGGAAGACTCGTTCGCCTGCAAGGCCGTAATCCGGGCGACGTTCACAATGTCCTCGATGGAAGCCCCGCGCGAAAGATCATTCAGCGGCCGGGACAGTCCCTGAAGAATCGGTCCGATCGCCAGGGCGCCGGCGAGGCGGTTCACCAGTTTGTACGCGATGTTGCCCGAGGCGAGGTCCGGAAACACGAGCACGTTGGCCCTTCCGGCCGCCGCAGAGCCCGGAGCCTTGCGGGCCGCCACCTCGGGAACCAGCGCAGCATCCGCCTGAAGCTCACCGTCCGCGGCAATACCCGGGTTACGGCTCCGGAACAACTCGAGGGCTTCTCGAATCCGGTCGATATCAGCGCCTTCGGCCGAACCGTGCGTAGAATAGGACAGAAAGGCAACCCGAGGTTCGTCTCCGACGATCGCCCGCCGTGCGCGACAGGCAGCGCCCGCGATTTCCGCCAGTTGCCTCGCGTCCGGGTTGGGCACGACCGCAGCGTCCGTAAACGTCAGCACACGTTCAGGTCCGGTCGGTCCCGCCGGGACAACCATATAGAAGGCCGCGGACACGGTATCGATGCCGGGTGCGGACCCGAGAATCCGAAGTCCGGCCCTCACGACATCCGCTGTCGTAGCGACCGCCCCGGCGACCGCACCGTCCAGTTCACCGCTTGCCATCGCCGCCGCCGTGAGCCGCAGCGTATCTCCCGAACCCGGATCGCCCAGATCAGGACAGAACGGAAGCACCCGGGCCCGGAGTTCGTCATCCGCGAGGTCCAGGCGCTCCACGCCGGCCGGCGCTTCGACGCCATCCGTGACAGCAACCGGCACCGGTCCGCGCCCGGCTGCCAGCTGGATCATCGCGGCATGTGTCCTCGGTTCGCTCGCCTCCGGGAATCCTATCCGATGCGCCACCGCCGCGCGGTCGGCCAGGTCTGCCAGGAAGCTCACCCGCCCACGGTCGGGCCGTACCGCTTCGCGAGGCTCGCCAGCACGACGGGCGGAACGTAGGGAGACACGTCGCCTCCGAGGGCCGCGACCTCTCGAACGAGGGAGGAACTGAGGAACGTATAATTACTCGCTGGAGCCATGAAGATGACTTCGATCTCGGGCGACAGGCTGCGATTCATCAGCGCCATCTGGAACTCGTACTCGAAATCGCTCACGGCTCTGAGCCCTCGAATGATGACTCGAGAATTGTGTTGTCTGGCGAAGTCGACGAGAAGGCCGCTGAAGGCTACGACCTCAACACCCGGTTCGTTTGCGTACACTTCGGAGATAAGAGCGACCCGCTCTTCGAGGCCGAATGCCGGAGTCTTCATCTGAGTAGATGACTCCGCAACGGCGATCACCACGCGGTCCGCCAGGCGCAGGGCACGCTTCACGATATCGTCATGTCCCAGTGTCAGCGGGTCGAACGAACCCGGATAGATCACGGTGCTCCCGGTGAGGCTCATTCCGTCTCCCCTGATTCGATGAAGAACGACAATTCGGTGTCGCCGTAAACACGCGTCCAATCTGGCCGTGTCTCGTCTAGTTCCGATCGCCTGTGCTCGATGCACAGCATGCCGGCGAACGGCTGTTCAAGCCAGACCTCGACGAGTTGGCGAGCCAGTCCCAACCCGTATGGCGGGTCCGCCAACGCCACATCGAAGGTGCGGCGCCCGGAACCCGGTCGCGACAGCGCGCGGAAAACATCGCTCCGAATCACTTGCGTCCGCGATTCGAGATCGAGGGCC
>CBDUXS010000052.1:0-7687 GCA_965371255.1 uncultured bacterium | reverse complement strand
GGCCGACCGTGAGCGGCAAACCGTCCGCAAACAGATCTGCCAGAGACGGAGGAATGATGCCGCGATCGCGCAGGTCACGCTCGACCAATTCATCGGCGTAGCCGGCGTTGTAGCCGTCTGCCTGATGTGATTCGCTCATGCTCGCAATGCGGGTCGCCTGGTCAGTCGGGTCAGCGGCGAGCCGTCACTCCGACAGCCGCGGGGCCGCAAAAGGTATGCTGTGTGGCGGCAGGCACAAGCGGGACAACCGGTAGGTCAGGCCTGGCAACCTGCGCTAGACTTCCCCCGGGGATTCCCCACCGATCGGCAGGATCGGATCACTCCAGTCGGGTTCCAGCGTTACGCCGAGCCCGTCGGCCATTCGGTTCACCAGGTTGAAGTAGCTCACGACTTCGCACACATGGAGAATCGCCTCGTCGGACAGGCCCGCCGACCGCATCGGGCCGATGTCATCCGCCGTCATCGCCGCGGGCGAGACGGTGAGTTTTTCGGAATACTCGAGCATCGCCCTGTTGCGAGGGGACAGCTCTGCCGTTCGCCAGTCGGCGGCCACGGAGAGGGCAAAGTCGTGATCCGTCAGTCTACGGAGCGCCGCCCCGTGATGCTGCACTCAGTAAAAGCAATCATTGGCCGCAGAGACGACCACGGCGATCGACTCTCGTTCCGCCCGGCTGAGCGGTGACTTCCCGAACATGATCGCCCGGTAGTACGCGCGATGCCCCTCGAGCGCCTCGGGATGGAGCGTTTGCACCGCGAGGATGTTGGCCAGACGCGGCTCTCCGTTGTCTCCGTCAGCCTCGACCGTTTTGATCCAGGGTCCGTCCCCGTACTCCAACGTCATCCGCAGTGCCTCCCGATGGTTGGCGCCAGTTTGTCCACGGTTCCGCTCCGTCGCAAGGGCCGTGAGTCGTTTCGCATGTTCAAATCGATTTGAAGAGGCGCCGTGACATGCACTCCGGAACATCGGCAACAGCACGGCGGTTGATCGAACGCGTAGGAGAGTCATCGGAGAGTCACCTTCCAGGGAGCGTGGTCAACTGTGAGAGCTTGGGCCGGATTACTTGTGTTCATGGCACTGGCAGGCGTGCAGCCGGCATGTGCCCAGTCATCGCGAGACGGAAATTCGGGCCGTGAGGCGGCGCGCCTGCGCGGTTCCGACCGCTGGGCGACCGACTTCTCCCTCGCGTCCGTCCCCCTGTCCGAAATCGTGTCGGGCGGACCCCCCAAAGACGGCATTCCGGCTATCGAGCGGCCCAGGTTCGAGTCCGTAGACGCGGCCAGTGGCTGGTTGGGCGAATTGGACCCCGTCCTCGTCGTCGAGATCGACGGATCGGTCAAGGGCTATCCGCTGGGAATCCTGATCTGGCATGAGATCGTGAACGACGAATTGGCCGGAATTCCGCTGACCGTCACGTTTTGTCCGCTTTGCAATACCGCACTTGTATTCGATGGACGGCTTGGCGATCGCGTACTCGACTTCGGGACCACCGGTCGATTGCGCCAGTCCGATCTCGTAATGTACGACAGGCAGACCGAATCGTGGTGGCAGCAGGCCGTTGGCGAGGCGATCGTCGGAACGCTGACCGGTGAGCGGCTCACGATGATTCCGGCCAACACTCTGGGCTGGGATCGGGCTCGCCAGCTGTACCCGGATATGCGCGTGCTGTCACGCGATACGGGTTTCCCGTCATACCTGTCTTCCGGCCGTTACGGACAGAATCCGTATCGCAACTACGACTCGGGGCGAGGTCCGTATCAACGGTTCTTCCAGGGGCGGTTCTCGGATGATCTTCCTGCCATGGAACGCGTCGCGGCCATCGACTACGGAGACGGGTGGGCCGCTTCATTCTCCGACCTCGAGGAAACGGGAACGGCACACGGCAAACTGGACGGCCGGGAGTTCGTCGTGTTCTGGGCCTCAGGCGCGGCCAGCGCGCTCGATAAGAAGCGGATCTCCGCCGGTCGTGATGTGGGCCAGACGGCCGTGTTCTCACGCCTCGTGGACGACCGGAAGCTCACCTTCGAGGCGACGGGTGACGGCCGCTACACGGACTTGGAAACCGGCACGACCTGGGACCTGGCCGGAAGGGCCGTGGACGGTCCGCTCAAGGGCACTCGCCTCGCCGCCATTCCTCATGGCAACCACTTCTGGTTCGCCTGGACCGCATTCCGCCCCAGGTCCGAGTTGTGGCGCGCCGAATAGCCCACTGGCCGGTCTGGCCTGGCCCGGTCTGGTCTAGAAGGCGACGAACACGCCCGCGAGAGCGATAGCGATCAGCATCCAGGACAGAACGCCGAGGATCCCGGCGAGCACGGCCTTGCCAGTCGTGACGTCGAGCGCCTGGCGAATGGCAACCACGGTTGCCGCAAGTCCCCACAGCCCGACGGCTAACGAGACGAACCAGCCGAAAATCGGAATGATCGCGAAGATGATGAGGATGCGGGGACTGGCCGCGAACCCGAGCGTGCGGAGCAGCTCTCCCCAGGTTGCCGTCCCATCGAACAGCCGCGTTCCGATGAAGTAGATCGTGCCGGCCATGAAGAACCAGCCGAGCAGCGCGCCGATGATGCCGCCGATCACCGCATCGCCTGTCGCGAGGCCCGCGGCAACCGCCTGAAGTGCGACGACCGCCGCTGCCTGGCGCGTCAGCGTGGTATCGTGCTCGACCGCTTCATAGGTCGGCACGTCCAGCATTGCCGCGCCGATCATTCGTCCGACAAACGTATTGCTCGTCATGAAACTCTCCTCGCTACTCGGGACGGGCGCGTAACAGGCTGTTCAACAGTCGCGAGGCGACTTCGGGCGGCACACCCGGTCCTGCCGCATGGTGGATCGCAGCGCTCAGCACTTCCAGTTCGCCGCCATCAAACCACACACCGCCGCACTCGGGACACCGATCGATGATGATGTCTTCCAGCACTTCTTTCTGCATCAGCGCACCGTCGTGGCGACACTCGACACGCTCTTCGCGCTCTGCCCGGATCGATAACTCGCAGGCCGAACAGGTGGGAAGGCCTTCGAATTCCCGGTTGGTTCGGCGCTGACCGCAACGCTTGCACTCGTTCCCGAGACGGTCAGACTCCCGGGGAGCCACGCGAGTCACGGCGATCTCCGACAACTCGGTCAACGCCTTGAGCGGAATTGGCCGCTCGACGTGCCTGAAGACGCGCTGGAAATATTCTGCCGGGATGTGGCGAACCTGGGTGACCTCTTCATCGACGATCACGAAGTCGCCGGATTCGGCTTCGATCAAGCCCTGGTTGGTCTGAACAATGGAAGGATCTTTGAGCTCGGCCCCGTACACGCGGCCTGTTCGGCTGTAGACACGCCACTCCACGCAACACCTCCGCGGGGCTACCTGTGGTCTACGGGAAATCCCCCAACCGCAGTCAGGTGGAGGATCGATTCACCGAGAATCGTAAGCCGAAAAGGCGTCGGTGGCTAGTTGGTGGCGAAGTGGATCGGCAATTCCGTGAGGCTTTCAACGGCCTGGTCGCGCATCATGGCCGGCTGGAACTTCATCACCTTCGTTATGCGCAGAGCGGCCTCTGCCATCTCGGAATCGCCGGTGGCATGTTTGACCGCGGATTCGAGCACCCTGCCGTTCGATCCGATTCTCAGCGTCAGGATAACGGTCCCGGGAGAGCGGACTCTTGGGCGATACTCCTGCAGGAAAGCCTTCGTGACTTCATCCCAATTCGTCAGCCTGGGCTTGGTTTCGCGGCTGGCGAGGGACGGAATCTCCGCCGTTCGGAGCACCGTGGGCGTCACCGGCGCCCGCAGCTCGGGTACCGGTGTGCCGATCGGCTCAACGTCGAGATCGATGAGCGGTATCTCCGTCATCGGTTTGGGAGGTGTCCGGACGCGTTTGTTCTCGACAGACACCGTACGCACTCCGCCGCGATTGAATCCTGCAGCGGAACGAGGCCTCGACACGCAACGATCGACCTCCGCCATCACGAGTTCGGCTCCCGGGAGAGTCAGGAGTTGGCTTCGGTCCCGCTCGGTGGGCTCGAATCCGACACAGTTCATCCGGACGATCGCCGCCATCTCCGTGCTCGTGTAGTTGGATGCCGTCATCATGCGCACGAGATCGCTCTTGAGGAGGGGTCCGCCTTCCTGTGCCGACGCGGCAGCCGGGTATGAGGCACCCAGAGCCAGCAGGACGAGCGCGGTTCGGATAATTCTGGCTGCTCGAAGCATGATTCCCCATCCTGAATTGTGCGGCACGGCCCGTCGCGGGCGCGCATGATCCCGTCAGGAGATGGTGCAACCCTCGTACCACAGAGCCGATCATTGCTAAGTGACGGAATTACAGGCTGTTGGGCATTAGGCCCGGTGAGCCGGCCCGGCCATGACACGACATCGTGTACACTTTTTTGCGGAATTCGGGTCGGGGTGCGACCTCGGCCGCAGACCTGGCTGCCGCTCAGGCCGCTTGTCTGGCCGCGGGTCGGGCCGGCCGCCGACCGGGCCGCCGTCAACTGTAGCCGATCGCGACGGCGATGACGAGCGCCAGGGAACCGAGGATCCAGACTTTCAGCATGAACGGCAGGATAAACCGGAGCCAGCGATCGTACGGCACGGCCGCTATCGACAGAATTCCGATCAGCACGGCATTCGTCGGCACGAGGATATTGGTAAATCCGTCGCCGAACTGAAACGCCAGCACGGCGGTCTGCCTGCTGACTTCGACGAGGTCGGCCAGAGGTGCCATCAGCGGCATCGTGACGTAGGCCTGCCCGCTGCCCGACGGGATGAAGAAGTTGAGCACGCTCTGGAACATGAACATTCCCGCAGCGGCGAGTTCCGGACCGAGTCGCTGGAGTGGGCTGGCCATTCCGGCAATGATCGTATCAACGACGCCGCCGTGCTCGAGCACGACCTGGATCGATCGCGCAAAGCCCACGAGCATCGCAGTCATCGTGAGCTCCGACGCTCCGATCCCGAACTGTTTCGCGGCATCATCCGTCGAGACGCCGCCCACGACTGCCATTACGATGCTGAGCGCTAAGAACAACGCTCCCATCTCGACGAGGTACCAATCCCAGAACTTCAGGCCTACGATCAGCGCGACGAGGGCCAAACCCAGTGCTATCAGGACCCCACGGCGGCGGCCCGTGAGCGGCAGGTCATCGCGGGGCTTGATGTGGATGTCAGCTTCGATATCCGCCACGAGGCTGTCCTCGGGGTTCGCCTGAACGCGTTTCGCGTACCGCCACACATGATGAAATCCGACGGCGAAGAACAGGATCAGCAGTATCGCCCGGAAGAGGAGCCCGGAACCCTGTGGAATATCCGCAATATCCTGCGCAATGAACACCGTGAACGGGTTGATCAGCGCCGCTCCGTATCCCACGCCGTAGCCGACACATACGACGCCAACGGCCACGACCGCGTCCATGCCGAGAGCCGCCGTGAGCGCGACGAGCAGCGGAATGAATGGGATGTACTCCTCCGCCATGCCGATCGTCGCGGATCCGAGGGCGAATATGGCCATCGTTCCGCCGAGCAGCAGTGCCGGCCGGCTGCCGAATCGCCGCAACATCGAACCGATCGCGGCGTCCGCCGCTCCCGTGGCGCGGAACACGCCGAACATGCCGCCGATGATCAGGATGAAGAAGATGATCTCGCCAGCCGCCTCGAATCCGTGCGGGATCGCCGTGAAGATCTCCGTCGGCGCCAGCCGATCGACATCCGTCAGCACCTCATAGCTGCCCGGCACCACCTGCTCGCGGCCCACGTCGTTTGTGAATCGCTCGTAGCTGCCCGGCGTCAGGACGAGCGTCAGTCCGTAGGCCAGAACGATCATCCCGAATAGCAGAACCAGGGTGTGAGGCACGTGGATCCGGCGCGGGGCGCCCGTGTCGTTCATCGGTCAGCCTGTCTGGAGGTTGGCGAGCATGTCGGCGGTCATGGCGGCAAGGTCGTACTCCGGTTCCCAGTCCCACTCGGCCCGCGCCACGGAATCGTCAATCCGGCGGGGCCAGGAATCAGCGATCGACTGGCGGACAGGATCCACGGCACAGGTGAGTTCAAACGCCGGCAGGTGGACCCGGATCGCATCGGCGAGGGACGCAGGGGTTACCTGCATCGCGGTCACGTTGAACGCATTGCGGTGCACGAGACGCGAAGGATCGGCCTCCATGAGCTCGATCGCGGCGCGAATCGCGTCCGGCATGTACATCATGTCCAGCTGAGTGTCGGCCGAAACGAAGCACTCGTAACGCCCGGCTCGCACGGCGGCGACGTAGATTTCGATGGCGTAGTCCGTCGTTCCGCCACCGGGCTGCGTCTGCCACGAAACCAGTCCGGGATACCGCACCCCGCGCGTATCGACACCAAACCGGTGGTGGTAGTAGTCGCACAGCAACTCTCCGGCGACCTTGCTCACACCGTACATCGTGTTGGGGCGCTGGATGGTGTCCTGCGGCGTCGGATCGGGCGGGGTGCCGGGACCGAAAGCAGCGATCGAACTCGGCGTGAATACCGCGCAGTCCCTGGCGCGCGCCACTTCCAGCACGTTGAACAGGCCGCCGATGTTCACCTCGTACGTCTTCTGCGGCCGTTGCTCCCCGACCGCCGAAAGGATTGCGGCGAGGTGAAATATCGTGTCCGCGCGATGCCGCGCGACCGCCGCGTCGAGCGAATCACCGATCGTGACATCGGCCAGCGCGAACGGGCCATCGGCCGCTGCCGACTCGGGAATCCGGATGTCCGTGGCCAGGACGCTCTCGGCTCCGTAGCGCGCACGCAGGGCCGCGACGATCTCGGTTCCGATCTGACCGGCGGCGCCGGTGACGACGATGCGATTCATTCGCTCCCATCCGTACAGGTCCTCGGCAACGATTCCGTGGCTGCCAACTTCGGATGAGCACCCGACAAAGAAAAGGCCCCGCTCCGGAGAACGGGGCCTCAACTATCGACCTCGAGTGTCCGCCGCGAGTTGCGGGCGGCGGACTACTTGATCAGACGTATCCGCTTCGGCAGGCCTTGTACCGGGTCGGATTCGGTGTCTCCGCCGGCCAGAAGTCCAAGCCAGATGGCCGAGAAATTATTTCCCGATTCGGGTCTCAGGATGAACACCGATCCGAAGTTCGTGAGCTGAATGACCTTGCGCCCGTTGTCCGGCGCCTGGGTCGGATCAAACATGGGCATGGGCTTGACTCGTGTCGAGCCATAATCGCACGAATTCGTGCTGGGTCGCCAAGGACAGTCGTTATGCCAGATCATCTCCATATCGGATTCGTAAATAGCGTCGAACCCCTTGTTCGTCGGTCCGACCATCGCGCCTGGCTCGGTGAGGACGAAGTCGCCGGACCTGTAGTCCGCCTCCAGGCAGTTGGTGAAGCGATGCAGGTACCGGGCGCCGCCGGGGCCACCGTCGATGAACTGGTCGTCGGCGTCGAGAGGCGTCCAGGGGAAGTACCAGGACGGGTTCATCCCACCTCCGCCTCCACCCGCCTTGTGAATATCGATCTCCTGTCCGATGACGGCATCATCGTAGCCTGTCACGAGCGGGTCACCCGGTGGGTAGTAAGTGTCATATGCGCCGTCGTCATCGAAATCCTTGCTCTGCGGATCCGTCTCCGGGTCAAAAGAGTCGTCAATCCCAGGGTATCCATACTTCGGCGACGAGCCACTCTCTGCCCAGCGGTCGGGCAGCATGATCGGGAGCAGACAGTC
>CBDUXS010000051.1:0-7853 GCA_965371255.1 uncultured bacterium | reverse complement strand
GCCAGGCGAATCGCCCACACATGGTGCGTGGCATCATGGTAGCGGCGTCGCTCGACATCGCGTACCACCAGACCTTCTTCCGGGGAGCAGCACTGTTCGACAACCGCCAGAAACCGTGAGCCGCGCTCGATGAACGTAGCTGTGCCCCGCCCGGTTGGAAGCAGACAGATCTCAGACAAGAGCGGCTCCCCGTCGGCGGTCACGCGCCAACCGCGGTCAGCCGGTGGCCGTGCCGGCTCTGGGACCGGAGTGTGCGAACAATGGGAATCGGTTCGCGAATGCGACGACCTCCGCTCGAATGCTTGCGAGGGTCTCCGCCGCGCCTCCACTCCGAAGAGCTCGATCGATTCGATCGGCGACCCATACCATGTCCTCGGTATCAAGACCGCGAGTAGTCACTGCGGGGGTTCCGATCCGGATACCGGACGTAACGAACGGTGACCGCGTTTCTCCTGGGACCGTGTTCTTGTTGACCGTGATGTCCACGTCTCCAAGCAGGGCCTCCGCGTCTTTCCCGGACAGGTCCGTGTTGCGCAGGTCTACGAGAAGCAAGTGCGTGTCCGTACCGCCCGACACCAACTCGTATCCTCTTTCAGCCAGTGCCCCAGCCAGTGCTCTCGCATTGTCCACGACCTGCTGGGCGTACGCGCGGAATCCTTCGTGCGACGCCTCGTGCAATGCCACGGCCTTGGCAGCGATCACGTGCATCAGAGGTCCGCCCTGCATTCCCGGGAACACGGCCTTGTCCACGCGCCTGGCATGCTCGCCCCGACACAGAGTCAACCCGCCGCGGGGTCCGCGCAGTGTCTTGTGAGTAGTCGACGTGACGACGTCGGCCCAGGGCACCGGAGACGGATGAATCCCACTCGCTACGAGGCCTGCGATGTGGGCCATGTCGACCATGAACACCGCGTCAACCGAGCGCGCGATGGCGGCCATTTCTTCGAACGGGATAATCCGGGCGTAGGCGCTGGCGCCCGCGACGATCATCTTAGGTCGTTCCGTTTCCGCCAGACGCGCGAGTTGATCGAGGTCGATGCGGGCGTCGTCATCGCGAACGCCATAAGGGACGAAGCGATACAGGATCCCGCTCGCGTTTACCGGCGATCCGTGCGTCAGGTGACCGCCGTGCGACAGATCCATGCCCAGCACCGTATCGCCGGGCTCGATGAAAGCCAGGTAGGCAGCCATGTTGGCCTGCGCTCCGCTGTGGGGCTGCACGTTGGCATGGTCCGCGCCGAACAGCTCGCAGGCCCGCCGCCGGGCCAGATCTTCGACCTCATCGACGTGTTCGCAGCCGCCGTAATACCGGCGGCCAGGGTATCCCTCCGCATACTTATTCGTCAGAACCGAGCCGAGCGCTTCCAACACCGCCTCCGACACGAAATTTTCGCTGGCGATCAGCTCCAGCCCGCTGCACTGGCGATGCTCCTCTGCCTCGATAAACTCGCGAATCGCGGGATCGACCTGGCCGAGATGCGTCATCAAATAAACGTCCTGTGGAGTTTGGCCACCGACTCGACACGCTGCATCGCCAATCGGTCCGCCGCTTCGGCGCTCGTGATGCCCTCGGACTTCGCGAGTTCAAAGATGTGGAGCAGCGTCGTGTAAATCTCCGCTGCCTTCCGCTTCGATCGGTCGAGCGACCACCCGACCAGCTCCGAGTAGACGTTGATCAGACCGCCTGCGTTGATCACGTAGTCCGGCGCATACACGATGCCGCGTTGCCTGACTTCCTCGGCATGCTGGGATCGGGCAAGCTGGTTGTTCGCCGCCCCCGCGACGATATCCACCCGGAGCCGCGGAATCGTCTCATCGTTCAGGACGGCTCCCAATGCGCAGGGCGCGAACACGTCCGCATCGACGTCGAACACGTCGTCGGGGTCGACCGCTTCGCAGCCGAGATCATCGCAGGCCCGTTGGACGCGCCCGGAGTCGATGTCCGCGATGAACACCTTGGCGCCGTCATCTACGAGATTCCGAGCGAGGTAGTAGCCCACGTGGCCCGCCCCCTGCACCATGACCGATCGACCGGCAAGGTCGTCGTCGCCGTAGCGTTCCTGCGCGCAGGCCTTGATGCCGCGGAACACTCCGTAAGCTGTTATGGGCGACGGGTCGCCTGACTTCCCGGCCATGCCCACGACATGCTCGGTTTCCATTCCAATGTAGGTCATGTCCTCGACCGAAGTACCCACGTCCTCGGCGGTGATGTACCTGCCGCCGAGAGACTCGACCGCGCGCCCGTGGGCCCTCATGATCATCTCGCGGTGTGTCGTGCGGTTGTCGCCGATGATCACTGACTTTCCGCCGCCAAGGTTCAGCCCGGCGACCGCCGCCTTGTACGTCATGCCCCGCGCCAACCGCAGGACATCGATCAACGCGTCAGCATCGCTCGCATAGCTCCAGAACCGCGTGCCGCCGAGCGCAGGCCCGAGGCTCGAGTCGTGGATCGCGATGATCCCGCGATATTCGCAGGACGGCTCATATGTGAACAGCACCTGTTCGTGCCCGTGTCGGCCGATCAGATCGAACAGCTCGGGATTGGTCTCCTTAACCATCTCGGCCGCTGACTCCGTCATACTCTGAGTCACGGATTCATCCTTTTTCAAGATAGAGTTCGCGAGCGATGATCAAGCGATGGATCTCGTTCGTACCTTCATAAATCTCCGTCACTTTGGCGTCTCGAAACAACTTTTCGACCGGGTACTCACGGCTGTAACCGTATCCGCCGTACACCTGCACGGCCTCCCGGGTGATGTACATCGCCGCCTCACTGGCGTACAGCTTCGCCATGCTCGACAGCTTTCGGCGTCGCGGCTCGTTTGCCGTGTACGCCTGCGCGGCCCGGTACATCAAACCGCGTGCCGCCTCCAACCGAACAGCCATGTCTGCGAGCTTGAACTGGATGCCCTGAAACTCACGCAGTCGCTTGCCGAACTGAATCCTCGTATCCGCGTAGTCGCGTGCGTAGTCGAGGGCTGCCTCGCCGATTCCGATCGCCTGCGCCGCGATACCCAGGCGACCTCCCTCCAGGGCTTCCAGGGCGTACCCGAAACCGCCGTCCGGCTCTCCAATCAAATGCTCATTACCGAGGTAAAGATCTTCCAGCGCGACGGCGACGGTTTCGGACGCACGAATTCCAAGCTTTCTTTCCTTGCGGCCGGGGACATAGCCCGGCGAGTCCGTCGGAACCATGAACGCGCCGATCCCATGCCCGCCCCGTCGGTCCTGCGGAGTATCCGTTCGGGCCATCAGGAGCACGAGATCCGCCGACGCGCCGTTGGTCACCCATAGCTTCTCGCCACGCAGCCGCCAGCCGTCTCCCTCCCGGGTTGCCTGGGCCGTTATCCCTGCCGCATCACTGCCCGACCCGGCTTCGGAGAGAGAAAACGCCCCCAGCATCTCCCCACGGGCCATGGGCTTGAGCCAGCGGTCTTTCTGCTTCTCGGTGCCGTGTCGGAGAAGTACCTGTGTCGGCAACGAATTGTGGACGCTCATCGATACCGCGACCGCCGCATCTCCCCATGAAATTTCCTCAAGCGCACACAGGTACGTCAGCATATCCAGGCCGAGTCCGTCGTACTGTTCCGGAATCAGCATTCCCAGAAAGCCCAGCTCGCCGAGTTTGTCGATCGGCGATCGGTCGAAGTGCTCCTCGTCCGCTTCCCGCTGGTCGACCATCGGCCGGAGATCCTCGCGCGCGAATTCTCGGGCCAGCTCGCAGATCAGTCGTTGCTCGTCCGACAGGCGCGTTCCGGCGTAGGACCGGCGGCTCAAGTCGCACCATCCACCGCATAGGCGTAGAACCCGCGACCTGATTTCCGACCCAAACGGCCGGCAGCGACGTACTTCGCCAGCACAGGACACGGGCGGTACTTGTCGTCGCCCAGATCGCGGTGCAACATCTTCATGATCGACAGGCACGTGTCCAGGCCAATCAAATCTGCTAGCGCCAGCGGGCCCATGGGATGGTTCATGCCCAATTTCATCACCGCGTCGATCGCGTCGGGCTCGGCGACGCCCTCCATGAGGCAGAACACGGCCTCGTTGATCATCGGCATGAGGATCCGATTTGCCACGAAACCGGGGTAGTCGGCTACCTCCACCGGCACCTTGCCCATGCGCCGGCAGAGTTCGCTGACTTCGTTCAGCGTGTCATTCGACGTCTCCAGGCCCCGAATCACTTCGACCAGTTGCATCACCGGCACGGGGTTCATGAAGTGCATCCCAATGAAACGATCCGGCCTCGGAACACCGGCAGCCAGTTCCGTAATGGAGATCGAACTCGTATTCGTGGCGAGGATGGTCTCCGGTGCTGCCCGGTCCGCGAGTTCACGAAATACGGACTGCTTGATCTCGCGCGACTCGGGAACCGCTTCTACCACGATTCCGCAATCCGAGACGCCCTCGAATTCGGTGGTAGGCCGAATTCTCTCCAACGCAGCACGGGCTTCGTCGGCATCGATTCGACCCTTCTTGACTTGCCGCGCGAGGTTGCTTTCTATCGCCGCCGTCGCATGTTCGAGCGCGTCGGGGGCCGCGTCCACGAGCTGGGTCTCGATTCCGGCCAGCGCGAAAACGTGGGCGATGCCGTTGCCCATCGTGCCGGCCCCGATGACCGCCGCATGACCGATTCCGTCCCACACGTCAGACACCGTCGGTGATCAACCCAGGAGCCGCCGCACGCGGCCGCCCAGGCCAAGAGCGACGACAGCGACGAGCGCGACCTTTAATAAGTCGCCGAGCAGGAATGGAACTAATGAGAGCTTGAATGTCGCCGCGGATCCACCGCTGAACCACGGTTGAAGCGACAGCCAGGCCGCACCGCTGATGTGTATGACGAACAGACCCGCCACACCCGCCAGCACAACCCGAAGGATGCCGGGTCGATCACCGGCGATGCCACCCACGACTCCGGCAGCCAGCGGGAATGCCAGGAGGTATCCGCCGGTAGGCCCGCCGAGGTAGGCGAGACCTCCACCCAGAGCGAACACCGGAAGACCCGCCGCGCCGATGGCCAGGTAGGTCAGCTGGCTGGTCGCCCCGAGTGCTCCTCCCAACAGCAGGCCCGACAACAGGACGGCTACGGGCTGCAAGGTGAACGGCACGGGCGTACCGAACAGCGGAACGCTCAACCGTGCGCCGAAGGCCGTCAGTGCCGCGAAGGCAAGCACGGCGACCGTCCGTCGCGCCCAGATTGACTGGCTGGCTGCCGCCGACTCGTTGACCAGTATAGAGTGCTGATTCATGGTCTCTCCACACTCAGGGCCACCGCGTTACCGCCGCCGAGGCACAGGGTCGCAAGACCCTTCTCGACATCACGGTCCCGCATGGCATAGAGCAGTGTCGTGAGAATTTTTGCCCCGGTAGCACCGAGTGGATGCCCGAGGGCGATCGCTCCGCCCCGGACGTTAACCCGGTCCAGGTCCATATTCAGGGCTCGGGCATCGGCAAGCGCCTGAACCGCGAACGCCTCATTCACCTCGATCAATCCGTAATCGTCGATCGAAGTGCCTTCGCGCTCCATCAGGCGGCGTACCGCTTCCACCGGCGCGAAGAACAAATCCCGAGGGGCGGTCGCGCCGACCGAATATGCGCTGATCCGCGCGAGGATGTCCAGTCCGTTGGCTACGGCGAAAGCCTCGGAAACGACGACCGTAGCCGCTGCCCCGTCGTTCAGTCCGGGGGCGTTTCCGGCCGTCACCGAGGGCTCCGTCACCTCCGGCGGCGCATGGTCGATGAAGGCCGGGCGCAGGCGGCCCAGCGCCTCCAGCGAGCTGTCCCGGCGGGGGGGCTCGTCCTGCGACACCGTAATGGACCCTTTGCGTGTCGCGATCTCGACCGGAACGATCTCGGCCTCGAACTCCCCACTGTCGATAGCGGCGATCGCCTTTCGGTGGCTCTCGAGCGCGTAGGTATCCTGGTCCTCGCGGCTGACTTCCGCCTTCCAGGCGGTGTACTCCGCATACCCGCCCATGTGACAGGACCCGAACGAGCACCACAGGCCGTCGTGGACGAGTCCGTCAACCAGCGTACGGTCGCCGAATTTCACACCGTCGCGATAGCCACGTACGAAATACGGGACGTTGGACATCGACTCCATGCCGCCGGCTACGATGGCCTGAGCGTCTCCTGCGCGGATTGCCTGCGCCGCCAGCATGACGGCTTTGAGTCCCGAACCGCAGACTTTGTTGATCGTCAGGGCCGGAATCGTCTCGGGAAGGCCAGCCCCGATCGCCGCCTGTCGCGCCGGCGCCTGTCCGACTCCGGCCTGGATCACGTTGCCCATGATCACGTCTTCGATCGCCGCAGGATCGACGCCCGCACGGTCTACCGCCGCGGTGATCGCTCGCGCTCCCAAGTCCGATGCGGACAGCGGGGCCAACCCGCCGAGGTACCGACCCGTGGGAACCCGTGCGGCTCCCACGATGACTGCTGCACGATCCAGGTCACTCATCCAGCCATCCCTCGCAATCCCGCCGACGACGCGTATCCGCCAGGCCGATGATTTTCCACTCATCGCCCGTCCGCGCGACGAGGAACACGTCCACACCACAGTGACTGAGACTGCCGTCAAAGTAGAATGCATAAGGCGTTACGACCGTCACGAGATTGTCGTCCACGATCACATCCCGCACGATGATCTGCTCGTCCAGGGTTCCGACTTCCGCACCCCCGACTCCTGCCAGAAAGTCTTCGAGCGAATTTACTCCGATGGCGGGTCCGGCATCCCGCGACATGAACGAACTGCGGAATTCATTCACGCCATCTGCAAACAGTCCTCGCACGCTGGACGAATCGCTGGCGCGCATCGCATCGAACAACTTCTCGATTACCGCCACCGCCTGCGCCTCGGCCTCCTGATCGCTGTCCTCCTGTGCTTCCAGCGCGGCCGGCGCCGACAGAGCAGATACCAGCAACCAACCCATCAGCAAACGGCCCAATCCCATCCCACTCATTCGTCCCTCCCCACTATTGGGTCTGATTCCACATCTACGAGCTCTACACGGCCCTGATTCGATTCCACGGGCCGGCCCCAGGCAATCGTCGGGTCGTGCTCGAACGCCAGGGTCCAGCCTTCCGTTACTGCCTTCGCGAGAATGCGGCGCTTGCTTTCCAGCGTTACCAGCGGCTCCACGTCGTACCCCATGATCCAGGGCAGCGGCAGGTGCGCCACCGTGGGGACGAGATCGGCCAGGTAGAGTAACGGGGACTCCCCTGTGTCGATGCGTATCGACTGATGCCCCGGAGTGTGCCCGGGCGTATGCAGCACACTGATACCCGGGACGATCTCACCGTCCTGTTCCACGAATCGAATTCGATCTTCTGACGCCAGCGGGTCGAAATTGTCCGGCAGGTAGCTGGCGCGAACACGCTCGTTGTCGAGGTGGGCAAAGTCCCACTCCGTGCGTCGAATGTAGTATTCCGCGTTCGGAAACGCTGCCGTTATCGAGCCATCCGCCGCTCGCCGCGTGTTGCCGCCCGCGTGGTCGAAATGGAGATGCGTGCTCAGCACGATATCGATCGTATCCGGCTCCACGCCCGCAGCCCGGAGTGAATCCTCGAGCCGCGTCGGTGAACCCCCGTTGTCCACGCGGAACGTCCCTAGAAACTTTTCAGATTCCTTGGCTCCGACACCGGTATCGATCAGCATCCGCACATCCGCCGTCTCGACAAGCAGGCAACGCATCGCCAGCGGGATCCGGTTCCGGTCGTCAGCCTCCGTGCGCCGCGTCCACAGCGGCTTCGGCACGACGCCGAACATCGCTCCACCGTCCAGCCACAGGCTTCCGGCATCAATCGTCGTGATTCGCAGGTCCGGAAACTCAAGGGCAGGCATCGTCCACTCCTCC
>CBDUXS010000050.1:0-7928 GCA_965371255.1 uncultured bacterium | reverse complement strand
CCTCCCAGTTCCCCAGGTGGCCCGTGACGAGAATCATCCCGCGACCCGCCTTCATACGCGCCACGTGCTCGGCCGCATCCGGATCCAGCGCCAGTCGGGCCGACAGCGCCTCCGTGCCCGACCGGTACAGCCGCGCGATTTCGGCGACCTCGCGGCCAAAGTGCCGGTAGCACTTCCGGACGGTGGCAGAGACCCAGTCCGGGTCCCGCTCGGGAAACGATGCCGCGACCTGCTGCTCTGCGACGGTGCGCCGCAGGCGGGCCGCCCGGGAAAGACCTCCGAGAGCACGGCCGACTCCGGAAGCGGCACCGGACGGCAGGCTGACGAGGGCTCCGGCGATCAATCGTGCCGCCGCGTACTCGGCATAGTCCGCAACCTCAGCAAACTCCACCCGCGAACTCACGACGCGCGGCGCCGCCGCTGCCGGAGTACCATGCGATACGCTGCCAGGGTGCTGCGAATTAGCGCTGGCGGGTTATGACGAAGCGCGAATTCCCGACCTCGTCGGACGACCGCTTCCCGGTGCGCGGAGTCGCCAAGCAGACGCTCCACCGCCGCGGCCAGCGCCTCCGGGTCGCGGGGCGGTATGGCTTCCGCGGCCACGTCGGCCCCGTTCCGGCCTGTACTCGCCGCTGGCATGATCACGGGTACTCCGGCGGCCATCGCCTCCAGACACGAGCTGGTGACTTCCTGGTGCAGAGACGGCATGACGAACACTTCTACCTCGCCGAAGAACTGCCGCGCATCCGGCAAATATCCGGGCAGACATACCCGTCCTCCGAGGTCGTGCTCGTCGATCATGTCCTCGAGGGCGCGGCGTTCCGGACCCCGACCGAGAATGACGAATCGAGCGTCCGGAACCCGCTGCCGAAGCAGGGCGGCGGCCTGGATGAACGTCTCGTGGTCTCGATAAGCGTCCAGACCGGTAAAAGAAGCGATCAAACGGTGCTCCGGCTGTGCGCCCACCGCGGCGTGAAGGATCCCCGCGGATCCGTCCGGGATCTCTTCGGCCACCACGCAGTTGGGAACGATGCGGACGCGGCGACGCTCGATTCCCCGGGAAATCAGCCCGTCGCGGGCCGGCCCGGAAACGGCGAGGATGATGTCCGCACGATGCCAGCGGCCCAGGGGTCCCGGCGGAGCGCTGCTGCGCCGCGAGGCGACGAGGACGGCCTCAGAACCGACGAGCGCCTGGATGTAGAGCATCAGCGCCACGGCCCGTCTGTCGTGCGCATGAATGACGTCCCACCCTTCGCGGATATGCCGGCTCAAATTCCCGATCGCAGCCGGGTCGGCGCCGACGGCGCCAGGCAACGGGAACACCGGAATTCCGAGCTCGCGGCATTCGGCGGCGAGACGCGACGGACCCAGGGTGGCGACGGCCTGCCTGACGTCGGGCTCGTCCCGCAGCCCCTGCACGAGCAGGCGCACCTGATCGCGCACCGACTGCCACTCCTGGCCCGTATCCACGTGCAGCACGTGAATCGTTGACGCGGGACGGATCATGCCGGGCCCGGATCTCTCGCGACGGCGTGTTCCATCGCTTGCATCGGGGCGGCGAGCTGCAGGTCGTGCAGCCGCCTGTACAGGCCGTCCGCCGCATACAACTCGGCATGCGTGCCCTGCTCTGCAATCCGGCCATCGTCGATGACCAGGATCCGGTCGGACGTATGGATCGTCGACAGGCGGTGGGCGATGACGAACACGGTCCGGCCGGCGAGCAACCGGCTGAGCGCGTTCTGAATCAGCAGCTCCGACTCGGAGTCCAGCGACGAAGTCGCCTCGTCCAGGATGAGAATCGGTGGATCGCGGAGAATCGCCCGGGCAATTCCGATGCGCTGGCGCTGTCCCCCGGACAGGCGGACGCCGCGGTCACCCAGCAGACTGTCGAACCCGTCCGGCATCTGCTGGATGAACTCGAGCGCATTGGCGGCTCGAGCCGCCTCGATGACCTCGCTCTCGGTCCAGCGGTCCGGATCCCCGTAGGCGATGTTGGCGGTGACCGTATCGTGGAAGATGACCGTCTCCTGGCTCACGATGCCGAACAGCGACCGCAGGTCGGCGAGGCGGTACTCCCGGGCATCGAATCCATCGAACACGACGCGGCCGGCCACAGGATCGATGAACCTCGGCAGCAGGTCTACGAGCGTGCTCTTGCCGCCCCCGGACGGACCTACGAGCGCCACGACCTCGCCCCGCCGGACCGTCAGGTCGATGCCGCGCAGCACCGGACAGTCCGCCTCATAAGAGAACTCCACACCTTCGAAGCGGATCGTGTCGCCGAGCGTCGAGAGCGGCCGCGTTCCTTCGTCGCGCTCGGTCGGCAGGTCGAACAGCTCGAAGAACCGATCGGCAGCCGCCGCGGACGTCTGCAGCCTCGCCGGCACGGTGGCGATCACCTTGAGCGGCGACATCAGCCGCAGGGCGATCGTCAGGAAGGCCAGGAATGCCGCCGGCGCAATCGACCCGTCGCCGAGCACCAGTGTGGCCCCGATGATGATGAGCGCCACCGCGACGACGGAAGATACCGTCTCCGAGAGCGGCCCGGTGACCTCCATGAGCACGCCGCTGCGCACCATCCGACGGGTGTACCGCCGGGAGTGCTGTTCGAATCGGCGTCGTTCGTGCTCCTCGGCACCGGACGCCTTGACGAGGCGAACCCCGCTGATCACTTCCTGCAGCAGGCTGAGGAGTTCTCCCTGCCGGTCGAAGGCCCGCCGGAAACCACGGCGCAGGCGCCTCGTGAGCGGGGCCAGCACACCCACCAGAACCGGCACGAGCAGCAGCGCGACCAGCGTCAGACGCCAACTGAGTACCACCAGCGCCGCGACGTAGGCCATCGTGGTGAGGAGTTTCCGGACGACGTCCATCAACTCGGTCGTAATCGCGTTGCGGGCCTCGCGGGAGTCCTGCACGACCCGGGTCATCAGGTCGCCGGTCTGAGCGCTCGCGTAATATGACAGCGGGAGAGCTTGAAGCCGGCCGTACGCCTGTTCGCGCATCGCCAGCTCGACACCTTCCCGTATCCGGAGTCCGAACACCTTCGACCCGAACAGGAACAGGTTCTTGAGTACGAGCGCGGCGAGCAATATGAGGCAGACTCTCCACAGAATTTCGAGTGGAGCGGCGCCGCGGACGAAGTCGCCGATGAGCGCGTCCAGCATGCGTTCGACCTGGCTGTCGCCGGCCACGGCCAGCGCCTGACCGGCGAACAACGCCTGGAGCAGGGGGATGATCAGCACCCAGCTGAACACGTCCATCACGGCCGACACGAAGCCGAGCCCGACCGCCAGAATGAACTGGCCGCGGAACGGACGCAGGTAGCGGAACAGCCGACGGTACGAGTCGGGCATCACGTGTCGGGACTCGGGCATCAGGTCTTGGGACTGAGGAGCGCGACCGGCAGGATCATCTCCTCCGGGCTGATGCCGCCATGCAGGAAGCTGTCGCGGTAGCGTTGCTGATACTCCCGCAGTTTGGTCGGATAGACGAAGTAATGGTCCCCGCGGCACAACGCGTACTTGCTGTTGGGGCCGCGGTCCGGCAACCGCAACTGCTTCGGGTCCGTCACCAGCATCGCCGTGCGCGGATCCTGCAGGCGGAGGTCGCGTCCGAACTTGTAGCGCAGGTTCGCGGTGGCGTCGCGCCGGGCGTAGATCGTCGCGGGATGGTTGCAATGAATCGAACCGTGGTCGGTCGTCAGCAGCACCTTTACGCCACGGGCAGACGCCTGGCGCAGCGCCGCAAACGCCGGCGATCGTTCGAACCATGTCACCGTAAGCGAGCGCAACGCCCCGGCATCCCGGGCGACCTCGCGAATCAGATGTGAGTCGCTGCGGCCGTGCGTCAGGAGATCCACGAACCCGAACACGAGCGCGGTAACGGAGTCCCCGGACAGGTAGCCGGGCAGGCGCCGGAGCATCCCCTCGCCCTGGTCCGCCGAGAACAGCTTCTCGTAATGGGTGGTCACGTCGCGGCCGGCCAGCTCGCGCACGTGCTCCTTCAGCAACTCGTCCTCGAACGAATTGAACCCCTCCTTCTCTCCGGAGCCGTACCAGCCGGGGCGTCGCTCCTCGAGTTCGTCGGGAAACAGGCCGCTGAAGATGGCGTTGCGCGAAAACGGCGTCGCCGTCGGGAGGATCGACGCGTACAGAGCTTCCTCGACCTCGAAGTACGGATCCAGCAACGGCAACATCGCGCGCCATTGATCCAGGCGCAGACAATCGATGATCACGAGCAGAGTAGGTTCCCGATCCGCCATCAACGGTCGCAAGAATTCCGGCAGCACGTCTACGCTGAGCGGCGGCCCGTCATCGGTGTCTTCGTTCACCCAGTCGGGATATTGCCGGCAAACCATGTCGCAGAATCCCCGCTGGGCATCCAACCGCAGCCCCTCCAGGAGCTCGAGCAGATCGGGCTCTCTCGCCGACTCCAGGCCGAGTTCCCAATCGACGAGTTGCGAATGGACCGCGGCGAAATCCTTCCAGCAGGACGCCGAGGCAATCGCTTCGCGGATCCCGCCGAATCCGCTCGAAAAATCGCGGGCGATCTGTTCGTGCCGCAGTTTCGGGCCGGCCAGCAGGCGAGTGACGACCGACAGCACCTGGCGAGGACTCGTCGGCTTGACGATGTAGTCGGCCACCTCGCGTCCGATCGCCTCGTGCATCGTCGAATCGGCCTCGCTCTTGGTCACCATCACGACCGGTACCCGGCGGCCGCGCCGCCGAATTTCCGTCAGCACTTCAATCCCGCGCAGACCGGGCATCTGCTCGTCCAGCAGTACGAGGTCGTACCTCTCCGCCTCGAGCAACTCCAGCGCATCGGGGCCGTTCATCACGGCATCGACGTGATATCCCGACTGCATCAGCATGATCGTATGGGGCCGGAGCCTGTCGACCTCGTCGTCGACCCACAGGATCCGTCCCTTGCTTCCATCTAATGTCATCGTCATTCGTTCACTCCGACCACGTAGGTGCGTACGGCCAGTTCCAGCTTCTCCAACACCTCAAGCGCTGTAATGGTGTCCATCGATCCGCCGGGTCCGAATCTATCGACCAACAACTCGTGGTACCTGCGATACGGGCCGACGCGCTTCGGGTCGGTCGCGGCATACAGGCCGACGGTCGGCGTCTCCAGCGCCACCGCGATGTGCAGCGGGGCCGTGTCGGGACTGAGTGCCAGGTCGGCGCCGTCCAGCAGCCACGCCAGTCGCCGGACGTCGTCCGCCCGGGCATCGATCGGCCGCGCATCCGTCAACGCCGTGACTTCCCGCGCCAGCGCTTCTTCTGCCCGGGTCGAGCCGCCCACGATGACCGTCCGCAGACCGAGATCGTGCTCGGCCGCTTCAAGTACCCTCGCATAGCGCTCGGCGATCCAGTTCTTGCCCGGCCACGACGTGTGGAGGGCGACGGCGAGAACCGGGCGGTCGATGGCGTCGAAGAACTGCCGCTGCTCCCGTCGCTCCTGCTCGGAGAACGCAAATTCCCACTCCATGCGCGGCGTCACGCCGAGGTGATGCAGAAACTCGAGGAATTCGTCCTGCATGTGCTGGGGAGCATGCGGGGCGATGCGCTCCGTGGTGAACATCCCATGGAATTCCCGCGAACGGGCCCGATCGTATCCCAGCTTGCGCGGCGCGCGGATCATCGCGGTCACGAGACCGGCCTTGAACGCCGTATGCGGAACGATCGCGAGATCGAACCGTCGGCCTCCCAGCATGCGCCGAAACCGGGGATACGCCCGCACGCCCGCCGCCCGGTCGAACGGCAGGAATTCGTCCACAGCGGGATGGCGGGCCATCAGCCGGTGCGTGGCCGGCTGGACCACCCACGAAATCCGGGTATCGGGCCAGGCCTGCCGGAGGGAAGCGACGAGCGGCATGACGTGGATCGTGTCGCCGAGCGCGCTCAGGCGGACGATCACGACCGAGTCCGGTGGAGCGTCCTGCAAGCGGGGGATCATGCGGGCGGCGCGAACAGCCGCTGACGGCAAACTGGAGCTTTCATGGGCATGTCGCGGTACATTCACGCCGGTCCGGAACAATGTCAAACAACCGCGGAACTCGGGCGTGCGGACATTCACGAAATACACACTTCGTCAGCTGGTGGCGCCGTTCGCGTTCGCGGTTACGGCACTCACGCTGTTGATGCTGCTCGATCAGCTCGCCAAGCGGTTCGGGGATCTGATCGGCAAGGGATTGGGCTGGCGGATCATTGCCGAGGTCTTCGCGCTCTCCGTGCCGTTCATCTTCGCCGTGATCATCCCGATGGCGGTTCTCGTGTCCGTGCTCTACGTGTTCAACCGCATGGCGGCCGATAACGAGATTTCGGCGATCAAGGCAAGCGGCGTCAGTCTGTTCCGGATTACGATCCCGGTACTCGTCCTGGCCGCCGTGGTGGCCCTCGGCCTCGTGTGGTTCAATGACAAGGTGCTGCCCGACACCAACCACCGGCTGCAGCTCCTGACCCGCAGCATCAACCGCAAGTCGCCGACGTTCGCGCTCAAGGAGCGGGCGGTCAACGAGGTGGTGAGGCGTCAGTTGTTTCTGCAGGCCCTGCGCATCGACCCGGAGACCAGCCACCTCGAGGACGTGACGATCTGGGACGCGACCCGACCGCCGAAGATGCGCACGATCTTCGCAGACAGCGGCACGATGCAGTTCAACGAGAACCAGACGGATCTCTATCTGACTCTGTACGACGGCGTGGTCAACGAGTCGGAGGGCGACTCGCCGGACGAGTTCCAGCGGACCTGGTTCGATGTCCAATACCTTCGCGTGGCGGAGATCGGAAACGAGCTGGAACGGCAGGAAAGCCAGATGCGCGGGGATCGGGAAATGTCGATCGATTCCCTGCGCGCGCAGGCACGCAACAACCTCGAGCGGGCCGAGGCCGCGCAGCGCACCAGCCAGGCCCTCGCAATGGCCTACACGCGGCAACTTCTGGGTGGCCTGGTGGGGCCGGACTCGCTGCCGCCTGATTCGTCGGCTGCCGTGATGACGGGTTGGCGCACCGGAATCCGGGTCGCCAGCCCCGCGTCCGCGGCGAACACGTTTCGCAGCCAGGCGGCACAGCAGGATCGATTCGAGAAGGCGGCCAGCCGGTACGGGGTCGAGTTCTGGAAGAAGTACTCGATTCCGTTCGCCTGCATCGTGTTCGTCTTGATCGGTGTGCCCGTGGCCGTGCGCTACCGGCACGGTGGAGTCTCGATGGTCGTGGGAACGAGTTTCCTCGTGTTTACGGCCTACTACATCGCCTTGATTGGAGGCGAGCATCTGGCCGACCAGAGACTGCTGAAGCCGTTGTATGCGATGTGGTCCCCCAATGTCCTGTTCCTGGCGGTCGGTATCGGCGCGTTCTTCAAGGCGCGGCAGGCCGGCGGGTGAGGACGCTCGACCGTTATCTCATAAGGCAGTTTCTGCGGATCTTCCTGGTCTGCGTCATCGGCGTACCGTTCCTGTTCATCGTCATCAACCTGACCGACAGCATCGACAACTTCCTACGCGATGGCGTGGGTCCGGGCGACGTGTTCGCGCATTATCTGTATCAGTTCCCCTACAACATGCTGCTGGCATTTCCCATTGCATGCCTGCTCGCGGCCGTGTTCACGATTTCGTCCATGACGCGCCACTCGGAAATAACCGCCGCGAAGGCGGGCGGCATGAGCTTCCACCGCATCACCGCACCGTTGCTGGTCGCCGGCCTCGGCATGAGCCTCGTGGCCCTGGCCCTCACGGAGATCGTGCCGCACGCCAACCGGCTCTCGGAAGACGCACTGGGCGAGGGCCGTCAGCGCGGGTCGCGGCTGTCGTTCGTGTTCAGGGGCCGGGGTGGCCGCTACTACACGATTCAGCGGCTCACCGCCTCCGACGCCGTGACCCGGATCGACCGGATCCGCGTCGATCGGGAGGGTACCGGCTACCCGTACCC
>CBDUXS010000049.1:0-7970 GCA_965371255.1 uncultured bacterium | reverse complement strand
ATCTTTACGAATACACACATTGCGACGGGCCGTTGTGCTCCACGATGAAATCTTATGTCGTGCCGTTGCGTGGCCGTTTCCTGGCCCTCGAATTTCGGAGTTCAGGACCCTTGCACGACGTGAATAGGCACATCCTGGATTCGTTCTCCATAGGTGCCCCGTCGACGGGCTAGAACGGTAGGCCAAGAGCCGTGGTGAGGAACCTCATCAAGTCCACTGGCTCCCGGCATAAATCGGTATATCGCTTGAGGAATCCGACCCGCGTCGCGTCGTTTTCGTTCAGGCGCCGTACGGCGATGAAGTCCTTGCGCCGGAGGTCGTCCGCTAACGGATGTTCAGCGTCGTAACCCCGCGGGATCCTCTTCAGCGCGTCTCCCTCCAGGTTCCAACCCGCTCGGAGAACACCGTCTCGCGCCTTCACCCAGTCCGTCGCGTATTCATCGATCGCAGCGCGAATCGCATCCAGCGCCGGCCGGTCCGGATGCCAGATTCCGGCTCCGACGAACACCTCACCTGGGGCCAGGTGAAGGTAGTAGCACGGGGCATGAGCGTCCCGACCGGCCTCGTGCCGGAATTGTACCGCAGCCCAGGTCTTGTATGGGCTCTTGTCCTTGGAGAACCTGGTGTCACGATGAATTCGGAACAGGGATCCACCGGATTTTTTCGCCACGGCCAGCATCGAGGGACTGATCGCCGCGAGCGGATCTTCGAACGCTGCCACAAACGCGAGCAGCGGCTCGCGAACAGAGGCTTCAAACCTGGCCTGGTTCGCCTTGAACCAGGTACGGTCATTGTTTGCCTTGAGATCCTCGAAGAATCGGAACAAGTCCGGAGTCAGTTGAGCCATGCTTCCACCTCCCGGTATGTGACCGCGCACCGCGCGCCGGTTGACTTCACGGGATACAGAATAGGGAAACACGGCAGTCATGGGGAGCATCCGCCCGGACGGACGGAGAAAGTGAGAGGCGGACGGACGCTCCGGGGCACTCCCCGGCTTGATCGGTAGTTGTGGTCCGGTGTGCGCCCGGAGCATCTTCCATCCAATCCTCGGATCATCAGTCAGGCAAGAGGCGAACCGGATCAGGAAGATACGCATTTGCAGGATGGATTTGAGCCACCGGCGGGAGACACGGAAGTCTCATATTGCATTGTCCCGTATGACGATTCACAGCAATCACGTCAGGACGCTGCCCAGCGGCGGTGTGAATGACGAGCGGCCGGCATCCGTGGCACGAGCCCGTCCAACGGCACCGAAGTTCGGCGTTTGCGCCCGGGTCGGCGCATTTCGCAAGGTGCTGTCGACCGCGGATCCGGCCTGCGGCTTGAGACGCGAGACCGGAACTCGCACCCGGCCATCCGCGTTGCGCCAGCATGCTTGATTTTGATTTGCTTGGTAGCGCACTGCAGAACGATCCGCTCTTTGCGATCGCCCTGCTGTTTGCCGCGGGGGTGTTGACGAGCCTGACCCCGTGCATCTACCCGATGATCCCGATCACAGCGGGAATCATCGGCGGTAGCGCCGGTCCCGAAACGGGTCGCGGCCGCGTCGCGGCGTTGACGGCTTCCTACGTGCTGGGCCTGGCAACCGTATACGCGACGGCCGGGCTCATCGCCGGGCTGTCGGGCCAGCTGTTCGGGACGTTGGCGGCGAGCTCGTGGAGTCGCGGCCTGATCGCATTGCTCCTCACGGCGTTCGGGCTCTCCATGTTGGACGTGATTCCGGTGCCGATGCCGCAGCGGCTTCTCGACCGCGTGGCCCGCCTGCAGGGAGGGTCAATTCCTGCCGTGTTCGGCCTCGGCGCCACGTCGGGTCTGGTTGCGGCCCCCTGTGGCGCGCCGGCATTCGCCGCCGTGTTGACGTGGGTGTCCACGACCGGCAGCGGAACGCTCGGCTTCATATATCTGTTTGTATTTTCGTTGGGCATGACCGTCTTGCTTGTCGGCGTTGGCATGTCGGCAGGGCTGGCAGGTCGGCTCCCCCAACCCGGACGCTGGACATCATGGATAAAACGTGCGGGCGGGATCATTCTGCTCGCGATGGCAGCATACTACTTGTACCAGGCATGGCTCGTCTGGTAGAAATCGTCAAGGGACCAAACCGCATGCGAAGTTCGACCCGACTCGGGAGAAGTGCCCGAGTGCTGTTTACACTGTGCCTGTCGCTACTCGTCCTCACGGCCTCCCGACTGGAAGCCCAGACCCGGATGGGAATCGAGCTCGGCACCCAGGCCAGGCCCTTTGCCCTCGAGACGGTCGACGGCGATTTCGTAGACCTCGCCGACGTGGTCGGACACCGACCTGTCCTGCTCGAATTCTGGGCCTCCTGGTGCTCCAAGTGCCACGCGCTACACCCCACCATGGAAGCCGCCCATGAAGAGTTCGGAGACCGGGTCGAGTTCTACGGCATCGCCGTGGCCGTCGGACAGAAGCCGCGCACGATCCGTCGCTATCTGGAAAAGAACCCGTATTCGTTCCCGATGCTCTGGGACGAGTCAGGCGAAGCGGTCCGCCAGTTCATGGTCCCAGTTACGTCGTACGTCGTCATCCTGGATGCCGAGGGGCGTGTCGCCTACACCGGTGTAGACGCGGGACAGGATATCGAGGGAGCACTGCGACGCATCGTCGGTGACGGTCAGTCGGATTCCGCAACTTCCTGAGCCAGAACGATTTCATCGATCACGAGGCGTAGCTCTTCGTAAGACATGGGGTCGAGCTCACGAAACGGTGCCGCCACCCAGCGGATCACACCTTCGGGATCGATGACGAACACGGTGCGATTGTCGATGATTTCGTTTCTGAACTCACGAAAAGCGCCGTAAATCCGTCCGATTTCTCCGCCCGGATCACTCGCAAACAGGAACGGAAAATCGGCGTCCGCCGCCCAGCTCTGTTGCTCCTCCGGCGAGTCCGTGCTGATGGCCAACAGGACGACGCCGCGCCCGCCTCGAAACAATTCTGCGTACTGATCACGGTACGCTTCCATTTGAATCGTTCACCCGGGGGTCCGAGCCTTGAAGAAGAAGGCCAGGACAACGGTTTTCCCGCGGAAATCGCTCAGTCGGATTGAATCACTCAGCACACCGTACCGGGTCGAAGCCACGCTTTCGAAATCGGGCGCCGGTAGTCCCGACGTCAGCGGTTCCCCGGATTCCTGGGCCGCCGCGGGCGCCGGACCGAGAAGTCCGGCCACGACGAATAGGGCTGCCATGGAACGCAGGCTCATGAATTCTCCTCGGTTAACGACGGATCCCGGGCGACTCGCCGGGGTTCAGTGTCCTGACCTGAACAAAACATACGACACGGAGGGCGATTCGTGCGACGGTCATTCCGGATGGCGAGTTGGCTGATGCTGGTCGGCAGTTCGGCGGCATACGGGCAGACCGGCGAGCCGGACCATCTGCACCGCCTGATCAACACCCACCGGGAGCGAATCGGCTGCCGGCCACTCGTCTGGCACGCGGCCGCCGCCATCGTTGCCCGGCATCGCTCGACAGACATGGATCGACGGAACTATTTCGACCATGAGACGCCGGAAGGCGACACGTTCATCCAGGAATTGGAGAAAGCGGGGATCGATACGTGGAGCAGCGTCGGAGAAAACATCGCATTGACCCAGGCCGGGCCCACATCGGTGCTCGAGTTGTGGCTGGACAGCCGACCGCACCGCCGGAATCTCGAGAACTGCGCCTATACGCACGAGGCGATCGGTGAATCTTCGGGATTCTGGACTCAGATTCTGCTGGCTCACCCGAAGCGCGTGCGTCAGGATTCCGTCTCTGCAGACGGATCGTAGGCGGAACCCGTAATCTCGGAACCCGGCCAGTCCTCCCCCGCCAACGCCGCATCAAAGAAGGCGATCTCGTGCTGGATGACCCGTTGGAACGTGGCCGCCATGCCGGCGAGCGTATCCGGATCCGCTTCGGCCGCCAGACCGTCCAGCTCCCGGCCCAGGTATCCAAGGTAGAACCCGAATTCGCGTCCCGCCCAATTCTTGACGAACGGCTTGACCGGCGAGTCCGGTGACAGCCCCGACTTGACGAACTTGAACGACTCGTGCGTGGCCCGGTGAGCGGCGTACAGCCCGGCATAGGCCTCTTCATAGGATGATCGTTGGGCGGTTTCGAGCAAGAACTGGTTGAAGGCGTGGACCGTCCGAGACGGCTTTGCACCTTTGAGAGAAACGCCCAGGCTGCCGGCCTGCTGTTCGAACAGGCGGACCTCACGCTCGAGCGCACCGATCGCGCGCGCCAGAGGCTGCCAGTGGCTGGCGGGACCACGGGGAATCAGCGCCGCGAGAAAAGGAATGGCCGATTGGACGAACAGATAGTCCTGGCGCATCCAATCAACAAACGTGTCATCATCGATCGTCCCGTCCCGCATCTGTTGCAGAAGCGGGTGCCCGAGCATCCAATCCCACCGCTCCTGATTCTTCTCTACCTGCCGATCACCAAAATCCCGCAGTTTCACTCGACTAGAATCCTGTTGAGGCGCTGGGGAGTCCGCGGTTCTTCAACTGGCTTCTATCCTGTTGAGTCGGACGGTCTGTACAGAACGACACGCGCTTTCTCAAGAGTTATCAGCCCGCCGCCGAGCGCAACGAAGGCGAGCAGCCTCAGCCCGGCCGTCCCATAGCTGCAGCCAGATAATCTCGGTTCAGAAGCCCGATGAAGTCGACGCTAATTCCCTTCGGGCAGGCCGTCTCACAGGCACCGTGGTTCGTGCAGCTACCGAAGTTCTCGGCCTCCATCTGCAATACCATGTCGAGCACACGGCTCGTGCGCTCCGGCTGACCCTGCGGGAGCAGATTCAGATGTTCTACCTTGGCCGCCGTGAACAGCATCGCGGACGCGTTCGGGCACGCGGCGACGCACGCGCCGCATCCGATACACTCCGCCGCGTCCATCGCCCTGTCGGCGTTGGCCTTCGGAACGGAGATGGCGTTCGCATCGGGAGCGCTCCCCGTGCGGGCCGAAATGAACCCGCCCGCCGATACGATGCGGTCGAGCGAGCTCCTGTCCACAACCAGGTCACGGACGACCGGAAAGCCGCTTGCCCGCCACGGTTCGACCCAGATTTCGTCACCGTCCCGATAATGGCGCATATGGAGTTGACAGACCGTGGTCTGCTTCCAGGGTCCGTGAGGCCGGCCGTTGACCACCATGCCGCAGGTTCCGCAGATCCCTTCGCGGCAATCGTGATCGAATGCGATCGGCTCGTCGCCCTTTTCCTCGAGACCTTCGTTCACGACATCGAGCATCTCGAGAAAGGACATGTGGGCGTCGATGTCGTGCGCTTCGTAGGTGACAAACCGCCCGGGTTCGCCGGCCGATGCCTGCCGCCACACATGAAGAGTCAGGTTCATCACTTGTAACTCCGCTGGCTCGGTGTGACGTAACTGAACTCCAGAGCTTCGCGATGCTCGACCGGCGCCGCACCCCCAGCCGCATACTCCCATACCGACACATGAGAGAATTCGGCATCATTCCGGCTCGCCTCGCCCTCGGGCGTCTGGTGTTCTTCACGGAAGTGGCCGCCGCAGGACTCCTCCCGCGCCAGAGCATCCCGGCACATCAGCTCACTCAATTCGAGAAAGTCCGCGATCCGACCGGCACGCTCGAGTACCTGGTTGAGTTCGCTGCCGCCGCCGACCACCTTGCCGCTCTCCCAGAACTCTTCACGCAGAGCCGGGATGCGCTCGAGAGCGGTCTGCAAACCGGATCCCGTCCTCGCCATCCCGCAATGATCCCACATCAGGCGTCCGAGCTCCCGATGGATGGAATCGACAGTCCGGGTCCCGTCCAGTGCGAGCAGCCCCTCGATGCGCTTCCGGACGGCTTCTACCGTGCTTGTCACCTCCGGATGATCGGCCGACACGGGATCGTCGCCGTGCCGTGCCAGATAGTCGCCGATCGTATAGGGGAGCACGAAGTAGCCGTCCGCCAGGCCCTGCATCAGCGCGCTCGCTCCCAGCCGATTCGCGCCGTGATCCGAAAAGTTCGCCTCCCCGATCACATGCAGCCCGGGAATGGTGCTCATCAGATTGTAGTCCACCCACAACCCACCCATCGTGTAGTGCGGCGCCGGATAGATCCGCATCGGCTGCGTGTACGGATTCTCGTCCGTGATGCGCTCGTACATCTCGAACAGGTTGCCGTAGCGTTCCCGGATCGTGTCTTCACCCAACCGTTCGATCGCCTCAGCGAAGTCGAGGTACACTCCCAGGCCCGTGTCGCCTACACCGTACCCGTCATCGCACATGTCCTTCGCCCGACGGGACGCCACATCGCGTGGAACGAGGTTCCCGAAGCTCGGATACATGCGTTCGAGATAGTAGTCACGATCCTCAGCCGGTATCTCGGCGGCTCCCCTGATATCATTCTTGTCCTTCGGTACCCAGATCCGGCCGTCGTTGCGCAACGACTCGCTCATCAGCGTGAGCTTCGACTGATAGTCGCCACTCATCGGAATGCAGGTTGGATGAATCTGTGTGAAACAGGGGTTGGCGAAGCCCGCACCTCGTTTGTGGGCCCGCCAGGCGGCCGTCACGTTGCACTTCATCGCGTTCGTGGACAGGTAGAATACGTTGGAATACCCGCCCGTCCCCAGAACCACGGCGTCCGCCGTCCAGGATTCGATTTCGCCCGTAACGAGATCGCGGGTCACGATGCCGCGAGCATGACCGTCGATGAGGATCACATCATGCATCTCCTTCATCGATTGCAACCGAACGGCGCCCAATCCGACCTGGCGCATCAGGGCCTGGTAGGCGCCGAGCAACAGCTGTTGGCCCGTCTGTCCGCGCGCATAAAACGTTCGCGAAACCTGGGCACCGCCAAACGAACGATTGGCGAGCAGCCCCCCATACTCCCGCGCGAATGGGACGCCCTGGGCCACTGCCTGGTCGATGATGTTGACGCTGAGTTGTGCCAACCGATACACGTTGGCCTCGCGCGAGCGGAAGTCGCCGCCCTTCACGGTGTCGTAGAACAACCGGAACACGCTGTCCCCGTCGCCCTGGTAGTTCTTGGCCGCGTTGATGCCCCCCTGCGCCGCGATGCTGTGCGCACGACGTGGGCTGTCATGATAGGTAAAGCACGTGACCCTGTAGCCGAGCTCGGCGAGCGTCGCCGCCGCAGAGGCTCCGGCCAGGCCGGAACCGACGACGATCACGTGGTGCTTCCGTTTGTTGGCGGGATTGACCAGCTTCATGTCGAACCGATGCTGGTCCCAGCTCTGCTCGATCGGGCCTGATGGAATGCGGGCGTCGAGGTCCATGCTCGCCTCCTTACGCCAGTTTCAGGATTCCGGCCAGCACCGCAACCGGGAAAGAGAGATTGCCGGCAACGACAACCAGGGCGATCCCCAGCGCCAGCGGACGGCGCCATCGATTGATGCGCGGGCCGGTTACGCCGAGGGTCTGAAAGGCGCTCCACACACCGTGATACAGGTGCAGACCAAGGGCGACCATCGCCAGCATATACACGCCCGACACGGGTGCTGACTGAAAGCCCGCGACCAGGTTGTGGTATGCGTCGCCGGGAACGAAATCAGGATGGACCGTACCGAACGTCAGGTGCAGCAAGTGAAACGCCACGAATGCCAGCAGGGCGACACCGCCCCAGCGCATGGAACGCGAAGACCGACTGAACTCCATGGCCTCGAGCTTCCGATATCCTTCGTCCCGTGCCGAGAGGCTTTGCCGGGTAAGCTTGATCGCCGACCAGACGTGGACGACGACAGAAACGATCAGCACGGCGCGGGCGATCCAGAGGGCCTGCCCGTATCCGAGAAACGGTGCGCCGAACTCCCGCAGGCCATCGGCGTAATGGTTGAAGACCTCGGGGCCCAGGTACACTTTCAGATTGCCGAGCATGTGGCCGATCACGAAGCCGACGAATACGATGCCCGAGACGGCCATCGCGATCTTGAGTCCGATCGACGTGCGGAAAAGGGCGGCGCTGCGGCCCACT
>CBDUXS010000048.1:0-7974 GCA_965371255.1 uncultured bacterium | reverse complement strand
TCCGGGGCTGCCGAAGCCCCGAACCGATGCCCGGACACGGGTGAGTCCTGATTCACATAGGCGACGGCGTGCTCGCGTAACCGATCCACGTTTGCCTCGACCCACTCGGTAGACCCGAGCATACCCCACTCTTCTGCGTCCCACGTCGCGAACACGATGGTGCGGCGGGGACGAAATCCCTGCTCGGCGGTCACCGCGAACGCCCGAGCCGTCTCGATGACGCTCGCCGTACCGCTCACGTTGTCCAGGGCGCCCGGGCCCCAGGCATCCCTGTGGGAACCAATGAGGATCCACTCGTCCGGCCATTCGCTGCCCGGTATCGCTGCAATTGTGTTAAACGCCGGGTGGTACGCAGCCTGGCCGCGCTCCGCGATGGTTCGAAGTCGCACAGCGGTCGAGCCCGGACCTGTCCGATAGACGAGGTCGAGTCCGCCCTGCCAGTCATCCGGTGCGGAGTCACCGGTCAGTCCTGCGAGAAGTCGACCCGCCGGCCCGTATCCGATCGGCAGCACGGGAATTCGCGCCACACCCTTCATGCGACCTTCCGGTACCCGGACGACACCCGGCAGCGACGGACCCTCCGGCGTAGAAGGATCACCGTGCCCGTTGAGCACGCTCCCTCGCTGGACGCCCTCCGGAGGCCGCATTGGGCCCTCGGGCAGCACGGTCCCGCGGCGAAACCCGTCCGCAGCCGGATCGGAGTAGAGCAGCAGACCGGCGGCCCCGCGTGACTCGGCCTCACGCGCCTTGATACCTCGAAACGCACGTCCATATCGAACGAGCACGACGCGCCCCCGAACATCCACGCCGAGTGAGTCCAGAACGGCGTAGTCCGCCGGCAAGCCATAGTTGGCGTAGACGAGTTCGCCTTCGACCGATCCGTTGCCCGAATACGCATTGAACAACGGCACGTGACGCGGATTCTGCTCCCCGGGGGGTGACTCGCCGAGAGGGGGCTCCTCGAGCAGGATCGACTCCTGTGTCGGCGCGATCTGCTCGAGCGACGCCTCGATTGGCTGCGGCAAATAGAGTACGAGGCTGTCGTATGCCGCCTCGATACCTGCGCTTCGCATCCACCCCAGCACCGAATCGCGGGTCGCTATCTGCCCGGGCGTGCCCGCCACGTGGGACTGTCCGGCCAGACCCCGAGCCCATCGGGCTACCGAGTCGGGATTTACCGCATCCATCAGCGCCTGCTCAAACGCCGTCTGCTCAGCCGCCCGGCCAGCGGCGAATCCGGCCTGCCGGAAAGTAGCCGGTACTACCTGTTGTGCAACGGCCGAGCGGGGTTGAGCCGCCTGCAGGATTACCGACAGCGTTACGCACACGCCTGCAGCCAACCGGCGCCTCATTCCGAGACTATCTCGCCAAGCACTTCGTCCGCGCAGACCAGGCCACGAAGCGTGAGGAAGACGTCGACTTCATCGACGGTCTCGCAGTGGGGCGCGATGAGATCAGCCAGTCCCCCCGTCGCAATCACGAGCGGAGCCTCCGGCTGCCACTCGGCCAGAATACGCCGCACCGTGCCGTCGATCCCATCCACGATCGCCCAGAACACTCCGGACTCCAGGGCATCTACCGTATTGCGACCGATGACCTTGCCCGGGGGACGAATCTCGATCGACGGCAACTTGGAGGAGCGCTCAGACAGGCTGTCGATTCCGGCCCGCGGACCCGGCGATATGGCACCGCCGAGGAAGACACCTTCACTCGTGATGCAATCGAACGTGGTCGCGGTGCCAAGATCTACGACGATCGTATTGCGTCCGTGGAGGACCGACGTCGCGAGTGTGTTGACCACGCGGTCGGCACCCACTGTCGACGGGGATTCCACGTCGAGCCGTACAGGCAGTGGACTGCTCGCGTCCACCCACCGGAGAGGCAGTTGGAGGCGCTCGAACGCCTGTGTCCAGGATCGATCGAGAGGCGGAACGACGGACGCGATCACGCCCCGGGCAACCGGCCACGGCTCGGAACCCAACTCGGCACCGATCAAGCCGCGCAGGAGAAGCGCCACCTCGTCTCCGGTACGCCTGACCTCGGTCGCGAGACGCCAGCTCGCACGTTCCTCCCGACCCTCGAACAGGCCCAGCATCGTTTCCGTGTTGCCGATATCTACCGCGAGAATCATCGTGCGCCCCTCCGATGTCATTCCGGAATCAGCGTGCCATCCATGACACGCCGCAGCGCCCCCCGGTCCGGGCGAAACAGCAACGCTCCATCTGGAGCGATGCCGACACACGTGCCGGGCAGTGGCTCGTCTTCCGTACCCAGGACCAGCGAGCCCCGGCGGTCGCGCATGCCGTCGTACCGATCCAGGTCGTCCAGATCCCCGTCGCCGAGAATCGGTTCGGAAGCGGCGAGATACGCCTCCAGGCCCGATACGACCGCGTCCGCAACCTTTACGAGCGGGACCGTTTTTTCTATTTCCTCATCGATCGACGTCGCCTTACGGGCGATACGCTCCGATATTCCCTGGCCCAATGGCCGAACATTGATACCCACACCAGCTACCAGATACCGGGGTCGCTTTCCCGTCCACGCCGCTTCCGTCAGGATGCCGCCGAATTTGAGGCCGGAAGCATACAGGTCGTTCGGCCATTTCAGCCTCGGCGTCAGTTTCGAGAATGCCGCATCAAGAGCCCGCGCGATGCCCAGGCCGGCAAGTATCGAGACCGGCCCTGCGTCCTTGAGCAACTCGGGCCGAAACACCATGCTCAGGTACAGGCCCGCACCGGCGGGCGACGCCCAGGATCGGCCCGATCTTCCCCGGCCTCGTGTCTGCTCACCGGCGATCACGATGGTTCCGCTGGGGGCATCCTGATCCGCCAGCCGTTTGGCTTCGTCGTTCGTGGAGCTGACCGACACCAGAATTGTGACCGAGTCACGCTTCCAGCGGGCCCGGAGGTCGGCCTCTGACTGTCCATCCCACACGGGTCCGGCTCCTGTCATCAATCCATTACCTGGAAAAAGGGGTTCGTCATGGAGCCGAGCATCTCAAACTCCCGGCTGCGAGCAAATCTATCGTCACGTGGACGTTACCGCGGCGCCCACGAGGTACGCGGCCCCGACGGTCCAGCAGTAATACGCGAACCGATGAAATGTGCCATCGCGGAGCGTCTTGACGAACAGTCGGATCGCAGCGACTCCGGAGACCGCGGCGATGGCGAAGCCCACCGCGAGAGTTCCTGCCCCAAGTCCGGGTGCTCGACCCAACTCTCCGATCTGCAGAAGACTGGCTCCCAGGATCACAGGGATCGACATGAGAAAGGAAAACTCGGCGAGTCGAACCACGTCGATTCCCAGCCGGGCGCCCATCGCCACCGTCGCCCCCGATCGCGAGATACCCGGGAGGATGGCGACAGCCTGCGCGCACCCGATCCAGATGCTGTCGCCGGCATTCGGTCTCAGGCGTCCCGTATCCGAATCGGTGGTCCGAATCGTCCACACGAAGACTCCCGTAACAAGCAGCATTCCGGCTGCCAGCACGGGAGAATCGAACGCCCCTTCGAACAGGGGACGCCCCAGAACGCCCACCAGGCCCGCGGGGATTGCGGACAGCAGGATGAGCCCTGCATACGACAATGCGTCCCTGTCGCCTGTGAGGACGCCTCCGGCAATCTCTGCCACGCGCGCACGATACACCCAGAGCACCGCGCAAAGCGTCGCAAGATGGAGCACGACCTCGAACGTGACTCCGGGCGGGTTCACACCCAGCAGCGCTTCGCCGATCACCAGATGTCCACTGCTTGATACGGGAAGAAACTCCGTCAGGCCCTGAATCAGTCCGAGGATTGCGGCCTGGATCAAACTCACGCGCCGACTCGGCTGCGCTCGATGACGCGCTCATAGAACGCTTCGTACTCGGGCACCACCTGGTCGATGGAGAACTCCGCAACCGCTCGACCTCTACCGGCGACCGAGAACGCGAGCCACAGGGACGGATCCTCCAGCAGGCGAATCCCACTCGCAGCCATCGCCTCTACGTCACCAACGGAATGCAGGAACCCGGTCCGGCCATTCTCGACCACCTCACTGATTCCGCTGCCTGACGTACCGACGACGGGCGTGCCGCTGCACATGGCCTCCAGCGCGACGAGGCCGAAGGATTCCTGTTCGCTGGGTAGCAGCAACAGGTCGGCGCAAGCCAGCAGCTCCGCGACGGTTTCGAGCTTTCCGAGAAAACTCACATCCTCGGAAATCCCCAGCTCCTCCGCGACCTCGGTGGCCGTGTTGCGTTCCGGTCCGTCACCAACCAGGACGAGACGCGCCGGCAGGCGCTGACGAATGCGGGCGAAGACGCGAACGACATCGGCGATTCGCTTTACCTTTCGGAAGTTGGAGATGTGCATCACGATCTTCTCACCCCTGGGGGCAAGCGTAGACTTGTGACACTCGTATCGTGTCCGGTCGTAGACGGCAGGATCAACGAAGTTTGGAATCACCTGCACATCGAAGCTCGGGCAATCGAACGCCTGAAGCGTCTCGTCCTTCAGGAAGCGCGATACGGCCGTGAGACCGTCGGAACGCTCGAGGGAAAATTTCGTGATCGACCAGAACGAAGGATCCTGTCCTACGAGCGTGATGTCCGTTCCGTGCAGCGTAGTCGCGATCGGCAGATCTCTTCCCTCGTGCCGCAACATTTCCTTCGCCGTCCAGGCCGCGGTGGCATGCGGAATCGCATAGTGGGCGTGAAGCAGGTCCAGATCGTGCTGTTTTGCCACGGCATGAATCTGCACCGCGAGCGACAGCGAATACGGAGGATACTCGAATAGCGGGTAGGTGTGGATATCCACTTCGTGATAGAACAGGCGATCGTGGAACGTGGTCAGGCGAAACGGCTGGGCGTACGAGATGAAATGCACCTCGTGGCCACGATCGGCCAATTGAATGCCCAGCTCCGTCGCGACCGCTCCCGAACCGCCATACGTCGGATAGCAGGTGATCCCTATCTTCATCGTGCTGTGTTTCCTCGTCGCATATCCTGTCGTTCGGTCTTCCTCTCGGCCTGACTCCACGCCTCGATGACCGCCTCCACTGCCCTGTCCACCGGCGTGCGAGCGTCAACTGCCGGAGTGTCCGGCGGGAGTTGATGCCGAAACCAGGTTCGCTGTCGTCTGGCGTACGCCCAAGTGTCGCGAACGATGCGCGTCAACGCATCCTCGCGCGAGGTTTCGCCTCGGGACCACTCGGCAACCGCCCGGTAGCCAATCGAGCTGAACGCCGGGGAATCCGGTCCATGTCCCGCATCATGGAGCCGCTCGACCTCCTCGGCCCAGCCGCCACTCATCAGCCGCTCAGCGCGTTGCCGAATCCGCGCCCGGTGTTCATCCGCGGGCAGTGTGAGTACGACCGCCACACAGCGAACGGGAGCCGCTTCGGGCGGTCCGTGCTGCTGCCACCAGGTCAGGGGTCTTCCCGTCAGTAGAGCGATTTCGATTGCCCGGAGGCAGCGCTGGCGGTCGAGTACGGCCAGTTGCTCGGCCAGCTCCGGATCCATTGCGCGGGTCCAGCCCCGCAAGTCATCCAGTGTCATTGACTCGAGCCATGCCTCCAGACTCGCTCGACGTGGCGGCTCGATCGGGGGCTCCCGGAAAATCGGACGAATAAGCGCCCGATAGAACAGACCCGTTCCGCCCGCGAGGATCGGGATTCGGTCACGACCCCTGATCTCCGCGATCCATTCCCGTGCAAGTCGGGCGAATCGGCCGGCACCGTAGCGATCACCCGGTGCGAGAAAGCCCACTCCGTGATGCGGAATTCGGCCGAGCTCCTCGACACCCGGGGCTGCCGTTCCGATCGTCAATCCGCGGTACGCCTGTCGGCTGTCCGCCGAGATGATCTCGCCACCGATTCGTTCGGCCACCGCAATGGCAAGGGCTGTCTTTCCGGTGGCGGTCGGCCCGAGAATCGCCCCAACAGACATCATGTCGCCGTCAGGAGCGCCCGAATCGGCGGGCGAGTTCTTCCGGAGTCAGCCGGAGAATCGTTGGACGTCCGTGGACGTCGTGCCCCGGCAATTCCGTAGCGAACAGGCAATCCACCAATTCGACTATTTCGGCCCGCGACAGCGGCTGGCCGGCCTTGATCGCCGCCTTGCAGGCGAGGCTCTTGGCAATCTTCTCGTGCTGGTTTCGGGCTGAATTGACGAGTTCTGATCCGTGCGCGAGCTCATGGATCATGCCGCGGAAGCAGGTCTCCGCGTCGAATCGGGGGTGCAGGAGCGGCACGGTATGGATGATCACCGTGCGATCACCGAAGCTCTCCATCTCGAAACCGAGTGCTTCCAGAAGGCCGCTCAATTCTAAAGCGGCCGAGTATTCCGCTGGCGACAGCCGCAGCGTGATCGGAAACAACAGGCGCTGCGACTCCCCGGCCACGCCGGCAAATCGGTCCATCGTCTGCTCGAACAGGACCCGTTCATGGGCCGAGTGCTGATCGATCACCAGCAGTCCACCGCGTGTCGGCACCAGGATGTAGCTGTCCAGAATCTGCCACGGCCCGCTGCGGGCAGGATCCGGATCCGCCATTTCCGGATCGCCTGACTCCCTCGTGACCAGCTCGGAGTCTACTTCCGCCCTCGAGACGAACAGGGTCAACTGGGGCAGAGGGGCGTCCCTGGGCCTGTCCGGTTCGCCATCGGTGACCATGGTCGGCTGCGGGCCGGCGACAACCGTCCGTTCGCGAATTTCCGGGGTGCTGGACAGGTCGGCCAGGCGGGTCCGCATGGCCGCGCGAACAGCCGAATACACGGCCTCGACATCCTGAAATCGAACCTCGGCCTTCGACGGATGAACATTCACATCTACGCCTCCAGCGGGTACTCCCAGATAGAGGAATACGCTTGGCCGGAGGTCGGCCGTGACGGTCGTCCGATACGCCTCGTCCACCTGCTTCAATAGCGACGGATCGCGAAACGGTCGACCATTCACGAATAGATACCGACGCCCGCCGTAGGGCCGGGCGGCGTCGGGCCGTTGGATGAGTCCTGCCACGCGAATGCCCGCTGCTTCAAGGTCGATCGACAGAAGGTCCGCCGCCTCGTCGTGCCCCCAGAGCTCGGCCACGCGGTCCGAAACGGATGGCGCTGGAACCAGGTTGAGCAACTCTCGACCATTGGACGTCAGCCGAAACGCCACGGGTAGATTGACCAGAGCGAGCAGAACGATCGCCTCGCTGGCTGCCCTCGTTTCGGCGCCGGCCTGGCGTAGGAATTTCGCCCGGGCGGGTACGCTCTGAAACAGCGATCGGACCGTCACCGTTGTTCCCCGCTGGCGTGCCGCGTCGCCGGAGGAAACGATACGACCAGCCTGGACCCGAATCTCGGTCCCGGCGTCCCCTTGGCCTGTGGCTGGCGCCGTGACGAGTTCAAACCGGCTCACGGCCGCGATGGACGGCAGGGCCTCGCCGCGAAATCCGAACGAGGTCACGGCAGCCAGATCTTCCACGCTCTGGATTTTGCTCGTGGCATGACGGTCGAGCGCTAGGAGCGCATCGGTCCTGTGCATGCCTTCCCCGTCGTCCGATACCCGGATCAGCGTCTTTCCACCGTTTTTTAACTCGATCTCGACCCGACTTGCTCCCGCGTCGAGCGCGTTCTCGACGAGTTCTTTAACCACGGAAGCGGGACGTTCGACCACTTCGCCGGCGGCGATCTGATTCGCTACGTGATCCGGAAGAATTCGAATTCTGAGATCTGATGACACGATCACACCAGCCCGTAGAATTCGAGCGCGGAGCGAGACGTCCGTTCGGCCGTTTCTTCAAACGTCACGCCACGCACGGCCGCGACCGCGTCGCAGATGTGGCGCAGATAGGCCGCCTCGTTGCGGCGCCCGCGCTTCGGAACGGGAGCCAGATAAGGGCTGTCCGTCTCGAGCAGCAGGCGCTCCCATGGCACTTGGCGGACCTGCGCTTCGCCGGTGAATGACTTGAACGTGACCATGCCACCGAACGAGAAGTACCAGCCGGCTG
>CBDUXS010000047.1:0-7984 GCA_965371255.1 uncultured bacterium | reverse complement strand
CGGAAGTTGCTGGTCGAACGAAGAGAACATTTCCTGGAACGTCGGGATCACGAACAGGAGGAGGATGACGATCGCACCGACTGCGACAATGCTGATCACCGCCGGATAGATCATCGCCGCCTTCACCTTGCGGACGAGCGCTTCATTTTTTTCCAGAAACTCGGCAAGCCGATTCATGATCGTGTCGAGGATACCCCCGGTTTCACCAGCTGACACCATGTTTACGTACAACTCCGTGAACACCTTCGGGTGCTGGGCAAGCGCATCCGCGAGCGTATTTCCCGACTCGACGTCATGCAGCACAGCCCCGAGAGCCTTCTGGATCAGGTCGCTGTCGCTCTGCTTTACGAGGATATCGAGCGCCTGAACCAGGGGTAGCCCGGCGTTCACCATGGTGGCGAACTGTCGGGTCATGATCACGACATCCTTGTTCTTGACCTTCTTGCCGATGGAGAACAGGCTGATGCCCTCGGGCTTTTCCCTGACCGATACGGGAATCAGCCGCTGGCTGCGCAAGAACGAGATGACGTCATCTCGACTTGGAACGTCGATCGTATCGCGACGGAGATCCCCTGACAGGGTGCGGGCACTGTAGCTGAATACGGGCATCGTGTAGCGGCTCCCCTTGCAATCGGTCGCTTTAGCGGACGGTTGCGGTTGAAGGCTCGGGCTCTCCGATCATACGGCGCAACCCGGCCTGATCCGCGCTTACACGGAGGCACTCATCGAGCGCCACTTCGTCCGTCATGTAAAGCGAATACAGAGCGTCGTTGAGAGTCTGCATGCCGTGCTTTTTCCCTGACTGCATGGCCGAGTAGATCTGGTGAACCTTGTCGTCGCGAATCATCGATCGGATCGCCTGCGTGGCGATCAGGATTTCCATTGCCATCGCGCGGCCGTTCCCGGACCGCCTTGGGAGCAGAGCCTGCGTAACGACCCCCTCAAGCACAAAGGCGAGCTGAGCCCGAATCTGCTGCTGCTGGTGTGCAGGAAATACGTCTATGATGCGGTTGATAGACTCCGCGGCCGAATTCGTGTGCAGCGTAGCCAGTGCGAGATGTCCGGTCTCTGCGATGGTAAGCGCGGCCTGGATCGTTTCCAGATCGCGCATTTCGCCAATCAGGATCACATCCGGATCCTGCCGGAGTACGTACTTCAGGGCTCGGGCGAACGAGCCTGTGTCCGTTCCTATTTCGCGCTGGTTGACGATGCAGCGCTTGTGACGGTGGACGAACTCGATTGGATCCTCGACGGTCATGATGTGACCCGTCCGCTGCGCATTGATCCGGTCGATCATGGCTGCCAGCGTGGTGGACTTCCCGGATCCCGTCGGTCCCGTGACGAGCACGAGTCCGCGAGGCCGGTCGGCCAGCTCCGCGAGCACCGCAGGCAACTTGAGCTCGTCGAACGTCAGGATGTCGAACGGGATCTGCCGGATCGCCATCGCCACACTCCCGCGCTGGCGGAACACATTCGCGCGGAATCTGGAGAGGTTCTCGACGGCGAATGAGAGATCCAACTCGTTTTCCTGCTCGAACACTTTCTTCTGTTGCTCGGTCAACACGGAATAGGCAAGCGCCTGCGTATCTCCCGGAGTCAGCCGGCTGCCCAGTCTGGAGTCCGTAAGGTTGCCGTCGACACGCAATTTGGGACCCTGGCCTGCCGTCAGGTGCAGATCGGAGGCTGAGCGCTCGATCATCTCTTCGAGGAGCTGGCGCAGATTCGTCGTGGATTTCTCGTTCATCAAAGCGTCGTCTCCTTCATCACCTCGTCCAGTGTCGTGATCCCATCGCGCACCTTCTGGAGACCGTCCAGGCGAAGCGTCACCATGCCGTCCTCGACGGCCGACTGTTTGAGTTCATCGGTCGAGGCTCCGCGGAGCACCATCAGTCTGAGTTGGGCGTTCATCGCCATGACCTCGTACAAGCCCTGGCGGCCCGCATAGCCGGTATCGACACAGGCATCGCAGCCCTCGCCGCGGAAAAACGTCATGGAAGCGACTTCTTCGCTCGTGAACCCGGAGGCCTCCAGCACAGCGGTTTCGTACGTCGTCTCGACCCGGCAATTGTTGCAGATTCTGCGCACGAGTCGCTGGGCCGTGATCAGTTTGACCGCCGAGGCGACGTTAAACGCCTCGATCCCCATGTCGATCATTCGGGTGACCGTCGAGGCCGCGTCATTCGTGTGCAACGTCGACAGTACGAGGTGACCGGTGAGGGCCGCCTTCACGGCGATCCCACCTGTCTCGAGGTCACGAATCTCACCCACCATGATGATGTTGGGATCCTGACGCAGGAACGCGCGGAGCGCCTTGGCGAAGCTCATCCCGATCTCCGACCGGACCTGCACCTGGTTGATGCCCGGCAAGTTGTACTCGACGGGATCCTCTGCCGTCATGATGTTCGTGTCGCTGGTGTTCATCCGATTGAGCGCGCTATAGAGCGTCGTGGTCTTTCCGGATCCGGTGGGTCCGGTCACGAGGACCATCCCGAACGGTTGGGCGATAGCGTGCAGGAAGTCTTTTTCGGCTTTCTGGCCCATCCCGAATTTTTCCAGATCGAGGGAGAGACTGCCCTGGTCCAGGATGCGAAGCACGATTTTCTCGCCGAACAATACGGGCAACGTCGACACGCGGAAGTCGACGATTCGGCGACCGATCTTCAGTTTGATGCGGCCATCCTGCGGCACCCGACGCTCGGCGATGTTGAGGTCCGCGAGAATTTTGACGCGGGAGGTCAGCGCCGCCTTCATCCGGAGGGGAGGCTTTACGATCTCGCGAAGCGTTCCGTCAATGCGGTAACGGACACGGACTTCATGTTCGTAGGGCTCGATATGAACGTCGGATGCGCCCCGTTTGACGGCGTCCGCAAGGATTCCGTTGATCAGGCGTACGACCGGAGCCTCTTCCACCTGTGCCGTGAGTTGTGCCGTCGAGTACTCGTATTCCTCTTCTTCGACGAGCTCGACTTCTTCCTCTTCCCACTCGTCGAGCAGGTCGCCGAGGCCGTCGTTGGAGATCTCGTAGTAGCGGTCGATCGCCTTTCGTAACGTGTATTCCCCTGCGACCACGGCGTCGATGTCGAACCGCGTCACGAACTTGAGATCGTCGATGACACTGAGATCCGTGGGGTTGGCCATCGCTACGGTAAGCGTGCGGCCGACTCGACGGAGAGGGAGAATCAGGTGCTTGCTGGCGAAATCCGCCGGAACGAGCTTGAGGATTTTGGGATCGACCTCGGTATCATTCAGGTCGACCGCCGGAACGCGGTACTGCAGTGACAGCACACGCGTAAGGTCGGCCTCGGCCAGCGTACCGCTCGTGACGAGGGTAAAGCCCAAGCGGGTTCCGGTTTCCTTCTGTTGCTGAAGGGCTACGTCCAGCTCTTCACGATTGATGAGCCCTTCGCGAAGCAGAAGTTCACCGATCTGCAGGCTTCCCAGTGAAATCGATGCCATGGTCTTCCGGGTGTCGGGAGCGGCTTTCGCGTCGATTCTCCGGTCAGGGAGTTCGCGCATATCGAATCGGTTTGGAAGCAACAAGCGTGCCCGCCACCAGGGGCGGGGCGGAGCGGCGCTCAAGGCAGGCCCTCAGCGGACGTACGCCTCATCTCTCAAGGTTTCCAGAGTCTTGGGGCCGATTCCGGATACTTCGAGCAGGTCTTCCAGGGTGTCGAACCCGCCGCGACGGCCACGAATCCTGGCAATTCGGGCGGCCAGGGCCGGTCCGATCCCCGTGATTTGCTCCAGTTCATTGATTTGTGCCCGATTGAGGTCCAGACGGCCGGCTGCCGGACGCTGGGGAGAGAAATCCGCGCCGGATTCGAAGTCGAGATGAGGAGCCAGGCGTTCGGCCAGACCCTCGCCGATTCCCGGTATTCGTGTGAGATCGCTCGGCGATCGGAACGGCCCGCCCACACTGCGTTCACGCCCTATGGCTGCTGCCCGGGATGGCCCGACCCCCGGCAGTCGACGCAGGGCCGACTCGTCAGCCGTGTTGATGTCGATGCGTTCACCGGGCTCCAGGGGTCGGCTGGCCTCAACTTCCCGCCGGAGGGCCCGATCCACCTGGACGCGTATCTGACCAATTGTCTCAGCCGCCCGGTCAGCTTGGGCGGGCTGCCACGTGACGTCCGCCGCATCGGGCGCGAGCGCGATACGTACCCCGGTTCCAAGCGCCAGCAGGCACGTTGCAGCTACCATGGCTCGACTGTCGGATGGATTGAACCGCCGCATGATTGTCTCCCGATTCAAACCTGCATCCGGCGGTCATCAATGGATCAATCTGCCGAAGTTATGGGGAGGGCGGCGGGATCTCCCGGGTACTGGAGTTGAGGAAGAAGCGACCGAAGATGTTCAAGTTGTACTGGTTCGACGTCAGGCGGGTGCCCACGTCACTTGCACGACGAACCCAGAGGAATTGCACGCCCAAGCTGTAGCCCGAAAAGTCGGAATCCGCTGTAAAACTGAGGTTCTGCGTGGTCTGGTCCAGATGCGGGACGCAGTCCTCCACGACGATGACGCTTCCCTCGAGTCCGAATCCGCTGCCCCCCAGCTCCCGGCAGTTGGTATTGCCGTTCACGGTAAATGCGGCGGACAAACGAATCGGGCGCTTGATGAACCCGAGAAAGCCCGGTGGAAGCACAGTCCCCGTCCCGCGAAAGCCATGCGAGTTACGATCGGACTGGCTGGATCCGGACGCGTCCGTTCGGTCGTTGGTCGAGTTGTCGAACTGGTAGCTGAGATTGAAGCCGTTTACGAACACGATCGTGGCGCTCAAGGACTTGGTAAGTGTTTCACTACCCTGGTCCTGCCCTGTGAGCGTCGATGTCACACGATCGAGTTCTCGCCAGCCCCCCGTCAGCATGAGGTTGCGAACCGTCCCGCGAATTGGCCCGGGCACCGGAACATTGCGCCACCTGAGCTGGATCGACGGCCATTCCGTCTCCTCTGTAATCCGCTCGTTCCTCGCTGTGAACGAACCGGTCTCCGAGGTCGTGTAGTTGATCTCGGCTATGAGGTTCATCGGGAACTGATAGCCTCCCCGGAGCGAGAAGCGGTCGCGCTCGCCGGCGGTCGATGCCGTATCTCTGGTTGTAAACCTGCGTAGACTATCGAATCCTTCCAGGACCAGTTGGTCACCCAAAGATGGATCGAGATCGCGTCGGTCGTAGGATGCCGAAACGGAGCGTGACCAGGTGACGCGAATCGGGCGAATTCGATCCCATACGTTTCTCAGGTCCCCGGCGAACCCCTCTGCTCCACGGGCCACCGGGACCCCGAACGCGCTCAGGAAGTCGGTAGGACTCACGTTGACGTCGAATACGATGTCGCGTCCGAACCGCACGTCTCTGACAAGTACGGTGTCGCCTTCCGCCAATGGAACTACGTAGGATGCGTTTCGATTGCTGAGGTAGGTCGTGTTGACCGTAAGTCGCGGATCGAACCAGCTGGCAAGCTCGGGTTGATAGCTCAGGTTCGAGGCGACACTGCGCGTCGTCTCCCAACCCGCGTCGAAACCGAGGAATGATCCCGTCTCGGCCTGGAGCGAACGAACGGCCTGGTCCCCGGTTACGCGCAATCTTGGACCTACGAGATCCCGGACGGACGTGGCGGAGACGCCGGCGACGAGTGACGGAAACGGCTGGAGTTGGAATCCAGCACGCGGGCTCAGCTGATGGAGAAGATCTACCGTCGGTGCGATCGCCGCGTCGGCAGGGCCCGCCACCGAACTCAGAAAACGCCGCCGCTCGGTCGTCGATTGCGACAGGTTCGCGCCGAGACGGAGGTCGCGAGGCGTGTAGCGGAATCGCAGGTTTTTCAGATTCTGCATGAACGTCGTATTGGAGAGAAATCCCGGAAGTCCGTCGATCGCGTTCCGCAGAAATCCCGGCAACACGGCAATCGAGGCGTCCGCCACGGGACGGGCCCATTGCGCCGAAGCGTTCCACGACCGGCTCGTGGTCTCCGTCTGCGTCGCTTTCTGGTCGAGCGTCTGCCTCGAATAGCTCATCCGGAGCCCATCGATCGTCGCCCGCACAAGCCGATTGTTTGACCGGGTCCGCCTGGACAGCGCTATACTCCAGGACGTGTTCGTGTTGTCCGGCGTTCGGAGCCCACTAATCCTGTCAGCGATGACATCCGTGTCCGAAAGGAAGAACGGATCCGAGTTGCTGCGGCGGCGCTGGAAGTCGATCGGCATCGACAAGCCCAGGCCATCGGGCAGAAAGCGACCCATGTCCGTTCGGGCCCGGGCGGAAAATTCCTCGTCGGTCTGAAACGAAGGATCCACGCCCAATTGCCGGTAGAAAGGATTCCGGTGCGAGACGTCCGCTTCCAGTTGGATCACATCTCCCAACTGTACACCGACTCCCGCCCGAAACGCGGATCCCGCCTCGTCAGACGCGTCGCCGAGACGCAGGTCGTCTATCCAAACCTGGCCGGGTCCGGCCGGCATGAGACCGACGTTCTCGACGCCCAGTGCCATCTCGCGGATAGCCGACAAGTTCGGTGCCCTGGAGCGGTCGCTGATCACCACGGCCAGCGTGCTGTCACCATCGGGAAACACATCCACGTCCCACACGATCAACGCGGAGTCGGGAGGGAAACTCGACCCCCTGTCGATCAACAGCTGTTCGGCCTCCGTCCGTAACCGAATCCAACGATTGAAGTCGATGAACCGCTCGGGCAGCCAGTCCTGTTGCGTCGGTGATGCCACCGTCGGCTGCAACTCCGTTCGGTACAAGTAGAAGTTGTTTGCGTCAAACCCGAGGCGGATGAAGAAACGCAGTGGCTGGCCCGGTCCGAACTCTCCCTCGACCGGAATCGCCCACGCGCGCAACTGGCGGTAGAGGAGAAAGTTGCGTGGACGTTCGGTAAATCGCCGGAACACTTCGATTCGCTCGCCGACCGGAATATCCTCGAAGCTCAGCCTCAATGACTGTTCGTTGATGGGCTGCGCTCCGACCCTGAGGTCGTCGGTTCGATCAGCCTGCTGGTCAAAAATGCCCGGCGGGGATGCGTAGTCACCATCGGTGGTCGAGATTGGTCCAACCGCGACCTGACCGGCCGTACCCGGGGCGCTACCGGAAAACCCGTCGACACTGCCTGAACCGCCTCGCTTCAACCACGGCGATCCGGAGAAGGCCATGCGGCTGATGAGTACCGTCGCCGGGGCGTCGGACGTGAATGTGATTCGCATGTGCTTGACGTTCTGCCTGCCGTCGATCGTCGTATTCTCGATGAGATCGGGCAGGGCAAGCGGCACACGGTACCTGTTGAAACGGAATTCTCCACCCGTAACCCTGTCCAGGAAGCGAGACGGAACCGTGAGGGGAACGACGTATCGAAGGTAGCGCTCATCCTGGTTCAGAAAACTGTCGCGATTCAGGTCTTCCGTGTCTTCTCGACCGTTGTTGTTGGTGCAATTGGCCCGCGCGTCTCCCAGAAGAAAAGCCGTCGTTGAAGACTCGCTGACACACGACTGGTCCCACAATCCCGTATCGTCCTGATTGCCCCATACACCGACCAGCGGATCCGCCTCCTGATCGAGGACGCCGACTCCGGCCGGCAGCCCCAGAGAATCCGCGACCAGCGCGTCTTCGGATACCGTGCCGATGTCGATGATCATCGAGAGACGATCCGAGGTCCCGCCGAGAGTACTGGCGTAGAACTCGAGAAACTCCACCGCGGTCAGATCGAGACCGGACTCCGACAATGACTGGGTGATGGACAACCACCCGTTGTCGCCCACTGGCGCATCGCTCAAGCTTACCCACAGCACACTCTCCGAAGAGCCCGCGTTCGTCGTGCGGATCGCCGGATCAACCTGCGTGGTCAAGAGCGGACCCTGAATGAACTGCCCCTCCTGCCACTGTGACTGCCACGCTCCGGTCAGTTGATTGGACAGGCTGGGTACCACGGGAAGGAAGCCGCCGGACGCGTCCGTTCGAGTCGCGACACTTCCGTAACGCCATGAGCGGGTCGA
>CBDUXS010000046.1:0-8013 GCA_965371255.1 uncultured bacterium | reverse complement strand
CCTGGGTCGATGCGGCATTCATCGCGATAGTCGAAGGCTACGCCGGCAAACGCCGAGAGTTCGTGGCCAACGCGCGGAGCCTGGTGGATTCCGAAGAGCTGACCAGCGCCGATCGTGACGCGATCCTGGCCCGGATCGATGGAGCGCCAACGAGCGCGGCCGGAGCCCGGCTCGCCATGGTGAGCCGGCTCGTGTCGCCCGGTATTCTGACTCTGGGTGACTGAAACAACAGGGCGTTGACGCGCTCTGACGCCACTCCGGGTCGCGACAACGCAGAGGGCCCCGGCGGTTTTCCGCCAGGGCCCTCTCGTGCGCCAGGCATCGTCAGTCAGGTCAGCGCCTGCAGTCCGGGCAAGTTTCGGCAGATCCCGCAGAGCCTCAGGAAACTGCCGCGGGGACCCTCTCTTGCACCTGGCGTCGCTCCTCCACGATCCGGGCGATCTCATCCCAGTCGACATCCCGGAAGTTGTGCATCGGGCAGAACTTCGGCCCGCACATCGCGCAGAACTCCGCCTCCTTGAAGAAGTCGTCGGCCAGCGTTTCGTCGTGGTAGGCCCGCGCGGTCTCAGGATCGAGGGACAGATTGAACTGTTCTTCCCAGTCGAACGCAAAGCGTGCCCGGGACAGGGCATCATCCCGATCGCGGGCTCCGGGACGTCCGCGAGCCAGGTCGGCGGCGTGGGCGGCGATCCGGTAGGCGATCATGCCCTGCTTCACATCCTCCGCATTCGGCAAGCTGAGGTGCTCCTTCGGCGTCACGTAACACAGCATGTCGGCGCCGTGCCAGCCGATGACGGCTGCCCCGATGGCGGACGTAATGTGGTCGTACCCGGGAGCGATGTCGGTCACCAGCGGCCCGAGGGTATAGAACGGCGCGCCGTGGCAGACTTCCTTCTGCTTGCGGACGTTCATCTCGAGCTGGTCCAGCGGGATGTGACCGGGACCCTCGACCATCACCTGAACGCCTCTTTCCCACGCGCGCGTGGTGAGTTCGCCGAGTGTCTCGAGTTCTGCGAACTGAGCTTCGTCGGAGGCGTCGGCAATGCTGCCCGGCCGCAGGCCGTCACCCAGGCTGAGGGTGACGTCGTGAGCCGCCGCTATGTCGAGAATGTCGTCGTAGTGGTCGTACAGCGGATTCTGCTTCCGGTGGTGGACCATCCAGCGGGCGAGCAGGCCGCCACCGCGGCTGACGATGCCCGTGACCCGATGCTGGATGAGCGGCAGATGCTCGAGGAGGACACCGCAATGGACCGTCATGTAGTCCACGCCCTGGCTGGCCTGGTGCTCGATCATCGCGAGCAGGTCGGCTATGTCGAGTTCCTCGATTTCCCGGTCGGCCACAGCCTGGTAGATCGGTACCGTGCCGATCGGTACCGTGCTGGCAGCGAGGATGGCCACCCGCGTCTCGTCGATCAGTCGGCCGGTCGACAGATCCATGACGGTGTCGGCGCCCCATCGAACCGCCAGATTGAGCTTGCCGACCTCCTCTTCGAGGTCGGAGGTCGTAGGCGAGTTGCCGATGTTTGCGTTGATCTTCACCGAGGCCACGGCGCCGATGGCCATCGGATCGAGGTTTCCGGCCAGGTGGGTGACGTTCGACGGGATGACCAGCCGGCCGGCGGCGACCTCGTCTCGAACCTTCTCGGCAGTCAGGTTTTCGCGTTCCGCGACACGCACCATGGCAGGCGTAATCTGGCCGGCGCGCGCGTGCTGCATTTGTGTGACGGGCTTCATGGTGCCTCCCTTCGCTGGCATGATCCAGGTCAGGTTCTAGGGGTATGATCTCAGCCCGGCCGAAGCCGGACACCCCCGGTCCATTGATGCCGGCCTTTCCGGGCCGGCGCGGTACTGTCCGCCTCTATTCCGGCGGCGGATTCAATTTCCCAATATACGGAAGTGCCCGATACTTGTCGTCGTAATCGAGCCCGTATCCGACCACCCACTCGTCAGGAATGTCGAATCCCAGATAGTCTACCGTCACCTCGATGTCCCGATGCGGCTTGCGCACGAGTACACACGTCTTGATCGATGCGGGGCCACGAGCTTCGAACAGGCGTAACAGGTAGGCGAGCGTCTGACCCGAGTCCAGGATGTCTTCCACGATCAACACGTGCCGCCCCGCCAGCGATACGCGAGCATCCATGATGAGGCGGACGCCGCCGGACGAGGATGTCTTCTCATAGCTGGACAGGGCGATGAAGTCGATGCGGCGTGGAATGGTGAGCGCCCGGGACAGGTCGGCCAAAAAAATGTAGGCGCCCCGGAGAACCGCGAGGATGAGCAATTCGTCGGCGTCGGCGTAGTCCCGGTCTATCTCGGCCGCGATGTCTGCGACCCGAGCAGCGATCGCTTCGGCCGAAATCAGCGTTTCAGGATTGTTCAGAGCCCGATCCCCAGACCCACGCTTAGGAGGATCTCATTCTGTGTTTTCGACTCATCCAGCCCCTCGGAATCGAACGATGACACGAGATCTCGAAAGTCGAGACGCAGGTGTACCCGCTCACTGAGTTTGATATGGCTTCCGGCGTTGAGGATCAACGTGACGTCGTCAGAATCCGCGAAGCCTGAGCCGTCCGGGAAGCTCAAGCTCCTGATGCCCGCGCCGATTCCGAAATAGGGAAGAAGAATCGCGGCGGCACCCGGAAGACTCGGACGGTACTGAACCGTCGCCTCGGCATGCAGGAAATCAACCGTGCCGACGCTCGTCGCAAGTGGGAAGCCGCTTACCGGGTCAACCGTCGAAACGGTCAGATCCGGCTGCGCGTATCCGGCCATGGCCTGAACACCCCAACTTCCACTGAACCAGTAGTCGAGGCTCGCGCCAAACACGGCTTTGGTCGACAATTCCGCCGTGATCGTGTCCCCCTGGTTTGCGAGTTGGGACAGCGGTAGTACGGCCCCGATATAACCGGTCAGCTCGAGCCCGGAGCCGGCCTCCTGTCCCTGTGCTTGCGCGACCGGAGTGGCCATCAACATCGCCGCCGCGAGTAACGTTGCCCATCGCCTGCCCGTCGTCCCTTGAATGCACACGGTGTTTTCCTCAGGTCTTGAATAGTCTGGAGTCATCGTTGCTGCTCTGAACGAGACTCCATGAGACGGAGTTTCATTCCTCGTCCGGAGTGCGCAGCATCGACGGAACGAATTTCCAGAATCCGATTCCGCCGGCCTGCTTCCCGACGTCAACCGTAGCCGCCAAGGTGCCCTGCTCGAGGTCGACGATGTCCACGGTGCCAGGCTCGCCCCCGATACCCTCGACGCTGATGAACGCATACCGGGAGTCCGAACTGATGGCCACGCCATGTGGCAGCCGCCTCGTATTGGCGACCGACCGGACTTCGCCCGACGCGAGATCGACGACGCCTGTCGCCTGTGCGCCCTTGAACGTGACCACGAGACGCTTGCCGTCCGGAGTCAGGTCTAGATTGTAGGGTCCGGCGCCCGTTGGAAAGCGACGCACGACCGACCACGACTCTCGATCGATCTCCAGCACCTCCGCGTTCCGATTACAGGCGACGTACACGAATCTGCCATCCACGGACGGAGCGGCCCAGGTGGGCCCGCAGCGTGCCGCGTCCCGGGGTGCGGCGCCGTCGCCCAGGAACGCATCGGCATCCAGCACGTCCGCAGGAAGCTCGCGGACCCGTCCGGGCGCCAGATACATGCGCCGTGACACCGCCAGATCCAGCGCGTCGATTTCGACCAGCTGCTCGTCCCTGACGCATACGACATAGTTCTTGAGCCCGTCCGCCGTAAGCCGCGAACCGTGAGGAGTCTCGCACGCCGGGATCGTCAGCAGCTCGATCAATGACTCCGTCTCGATGACGGAGATCGAACTCGGTACCGGGTCGCCGTGAAGGTTGAAATTCACGACGAACATCAGGTCCGTCGGCGTGAGAGACATCGAAGCGGGAAACAGGCCGACCTCTACCCGGCCGATCCGCTTGTTATCCTCCGTCGAGTAGACATGGACCTGACCAAACGGGTTGCCGTGCGCAATCGACACGTACCAGCGTTCTCCAGCCGGATCGACCGTCAGTCCATGCGGGCCGTCCATTTCCGTCGGATAAATACCCACGGCGATCCGCTCGGCCACCTCCGCCCCGCCCGGGCCGAAACGTATGAGAGCCACCTCATCTTCGGATTCGGCAGCTACGTAGACATAGTAGTCTCCCGCAGGTTCCTCCTGCGCCCGGAGCGCCGGCGCGAAAATCAGCGCCGACGCCACGCAACCGCACATGAGCGGACGGAATCGGGTCACGGCACGAGTGCGCGCGGCTCGAGCTTGACCGCCCACAGCCCCGAGTTGAACTCGGTGAAGAACACGTGGCCCTTGTGTGGTTGCGGGCCCCAGGTCATCGGTGTGTTCGGTACGAATCCGCTTGCATCGTAGGCCTTGTAACGCGCGATCTCGCGGCCCTGCCGGTAGAGATCGCCCTTGAGTTCGCCCGAGATATCGATGACGCGCAGCCCCCCGTTGTAGAACGCCGCGTAAAGTCGGTCTCCTTCGACCCACAGGTTGTGGGATCCCGCCTCCGGCACTTCGAACCGGGCGACTTCCTGCGGATTGTCCGGGTCCGTGAAGTCGATGAAGTGGAGGTAGCCTTCGGCTGCGCACGGCTTGTCGAAGTCCTGGCACTGGGGCATGATCTCGTCACCGGCGATGACGTAGAACTTGCCAGTCGACTGACTCCGGAAAGGGAACGCCGCGTGGTTGGCGCCCGACGGATAGGCGTAGCTCGCGAACTGCACCGGGTTGCTCGGCGAACCGCCGGCGATTCCGTTGCCGACGTCCACCAGCACGACCCCGTAGCGCCAGTTGGACGAGTAGGCGATCCCGTCTTCCACCCACACGTCATGGATGGACGCGCCGGGTGCGTCGAGCTGGAACGTCCCCACCTTCACCGGATTCGAGGGGTCCTCGATGTTGATGATGTCGTAGCGCTGGCCGGCACTGAGGGCGAACACGTGGTTGTCATAAATGAACACGTTGTGGACGCCGCCCGTCAGGTCTTCGTTGTATTCGCCGACCTGGGTGACGTTATGCGGATCGCTCACATCGTAAATGACGAGTCCATTCTTACGGTTGGAGGCGCCCTCGCGGCTGATCACCGCGATGCGGCCGTCCTCGGACACCTTCACGTCGTTTACCGTCCTGGCGTCGACCTGCACGCTGTCGATCTTGACGATGGACTGGGGATCGGTGACGTCCCAGAAATACGCTTTACCGTCGGCGCCCCAGGTGCCGGTAATCGCGTAATCGCGGCCGTCGATTCCTTCCCAGATCCACAGGTCGGAGGTGTGAACGTCGCTGACGGCACCCTGGCCCATGAGCTCGACCTGCTCGGTGACCTCTCGACCCTCGACCCTTATTTCGACCGACGCAGTCGCGCGGCCCGAGCTCGCGTAGATCACGAACGATCCCGGCTTTTCCGCAACGAATGCACCCGTCTGGTCAACCTGGCCTGCCGCCGGCGGGGCGATCAGCGTGTCGATCGGAAACGCCTCGACACTGTATGCGATCGGGGCATTCCCGACCTCGCGGTCCCGACCGTCCAGTGCGCGGGCCGTTACATGCACGACATCTCCGGTCCGGGCCCGTTCACGGTCAGCCGTGAGCTCGATGGCCCGCACGGGGCTCTCACTCACGGAAAACTCCCAGGCCTCCTCCACGCCCTCGGCCGATGCCACGACCGTCGCCTTGCCGGGACCCGTCGCCCGCAACGATCCCGTTGAGCTGATGGAGATCACGGAAAGATTGGAGGACCGCAGCGACGGCTGGAGATCATCGCGAACGTAACCGCCCTCGGTGATCACGGTCGACTCTACACGATAGGAGTTGCCCTCCTGAAACTCGGACGGCAGGCCGCCCAACTGAACCGACTCGACCGGTGGCCACGAAACGTGCGTGCCGATGTTCTGACGGATCGTCTCACCTGCGGCCTGCGCCAGCACGATGATCGTCGATTCGCCACCTTTCGTGGCGGTCACCGTGCCTTCATCGACCGTGACACTGCCGTCGCCCCGGATGAAATAGCGGATCCGATCCGCCTCGATCTCGTTTCCGTCGGGATCTCGCACGACGATTGAAAGAATTGCGGTCTCACCTACCATGAAGCTGAGCGCTTCCGGCTGGACTTCCATCGTCGGCAGGCGAACCAGCTCGGCATCACCGGTACGCGTAGCCGTCCACTCCGATCCTTCGGGCAACGGGCCGCTTACCGTGCCGGCCATTTCGGTCCCCGAGCGGGTCCCGACGAAGGACACGAGCTCGGGTGCGCCCACGTTGAGCAGGAACTCGACGGAGCCGTCCTCGTAGCTGATGCTCTCCAGGGGGCTATTGTTCAACCCCTGGGCCGGAATGCTGAAGTAGCCCTCGATTCCGTCATCGCCCTGCTGCACGGTAAGCGTGAACGGCAGTTCCTGGCCGGCTACGCTGAGCGCACCCTCCCACTTTCCGTCGATCGTATCCTGCGCGTGCGCGGGCGCCGCAAAGGTCGCCAGCGCAAGGACCGCGAGCCCCAGTCCACCAAAGAGCCGCCGTCCGGTATTCGTGTTTGTCATCACATCTCCCCCCCGAGTGCTTCTATCCGCGGCGCGCATCGCCGCCCGTCACGTCTCCTGCAGACCCGAAAGCTAACCGGGCGTTCCACCCACTCGCTACCCGGACGATGGCACTCGAAGTTGAGTTTCGCCGGTGAGCGGTCACGGGAAACCAGCGGCGAGGTTCCGGCCGCTGTATTCTCTACGGTGCCGACCGATCTGGGCTGGATTAATCGGCGGAGGGAAACGGGGCCGCGGATCGGCCGAAAGGCTCGGTTCGAGGAAAGTCCGGGCTCCGCAGGACTTGGTGCCGGGTAACGCCCGGGCGTCGCGAGGCGACGGAAAGTGTCACAGAGAATAGACCGCCGATGGCGGCACTTGTGCCGCACAGGTAAGGGTGAAACGGTGGGGTAAGAGCCCACCGCGCGCGCCGGAGACGGCCGCGGCACGACAAACCCCACCAGGAGCAAGGCCAAACAGGAGCGAGCGGCGGTCCGTCGCGTTTGAGCTCCGGGTAGGCCGCACGAGGCGCCGGGTAACCGGCGTCCCAGATAGATGGCCCCACGGGCTTCGGCCCGCTACAGAACCCGGCTTATTTCCCTCCGTCGCCCGGCCCTCACATGGACCCGCTGGCACGACCGTCCATTACCATACGTTGGCGTATGGTGTGCGAACACAGTGACTTGCCAGGCTCGTGATTCACACGCTGCGAATTGATCTTCTTTCAGGCACAGCACTTGCGCATTGTGGAGGTGTCAATACGGTGCCGTATGGCCCAGGCAACTCGAAGTCGTCCTGTAATGAGCCGCGAGGATACCATGCCAAACGAATCCGCCATGCCGGCCGATCACTTGAGCCGCGAGGACTGGATCATTGAAGCTCTGGCAACATTGGATCGAGAGGGAATCCACGAGGTGAAGGTGGAGCGGCTGGCGCTTCAGCTAGGTGTAACGAAGGGCAGCTTCTACTGGCACTTCGAGAACCGTCAGGATCTTCTGGAGGGAATTCTCGAGTATTGGTCAGCGGACCTCACGAAAGCCACGCTGGAGAAGCTCGGCCGGATTCCCAACGATCCGCGCTGCAGGCTTTTGTGGTTGCTGGAGAGCTTTGCAAGCGAAGATCTCAACCGACACGACTCTGCCATCCGGACATGGGCAATGATCGACCCGACAGCCCGTGAGGTGCTGCACAGCGTTGACTCCGAGAGGCTCGGTTACATTCGCAAGCTGTTTTGCGACATGGGGTTCGAGGACCGCGAAGCGGAGCTGCGAAGTCGGATGTCTTACTATTATGTGATCGGCGAACAGACGGCGGCGATCGACCAGACGCTGCACGCTCGGCTTGCGAATGTAGCTACCAGGCATCGGTTGCTCACGAACATTCACGATCAAGGTTGCAGTTGAACCCACTCCCCCTGTCGGACATCCGGCTCGACAACGGGCTGCGTCTGATCGTTCACCCCGATCGGTCGTC
>CBDUXS010000045.1:0-8214 GCA_965371255.1 uncultured bacterium | reverse complement strand
GGTGGTAACCGACGCAGGAACAAGAGTCGTTGATCGTCCATCAGCTGTTCGATGAGGTCCGCGATGTCGCTGGCGTGGAGATCCTTGAACTGCTCCTCGCGAATCCTCTCGTCGCCGCCCGCCGCGATGAGTTCCCTCAGCGCCTGCAACCGGAGCCTGGTTGTCTCACTCATCGAATCTCGTCCGGGTCGGGAAGTGTCCGCTCACGGTGCACCGGAGTTCCAGGCACAATGCATGGTCGTGCCTTTCGGATGCATCGGTCGTCGTGAGCGCACAGGCTAGCGTTCCGGCGGGTTGCTGAGCAACCGGTCGAGCAGTGACTCCTGCAACTGGAACATGGGAGACAGATGTCGTTCATCGTCTTCCGGGTGATCGTAACCCAGGACGTGCAGCGTTCCGTGAACCACGAGCCGCAACAGCTCTTCTTTCAACGGGATCTGGTAGGCTGCCGCGTTCCGGCGGGCCGTATCGGCGGAAATGTATACGTCTCCGACGATTGGATCGTCGCCGAGGCGGAACGCCAGGACGTCCGTAGGACCCGAGCGCTGCAGATACTCGTGGTTGAGTTCGGCGATTGACTGATCCGTCACGAACGTGACGGACAACTCCACAGCCACGGCGGGCCGATCCGACAGCGCCGCACGCGCGGCAAGCGTCAGTGCGTCTGAATGTTCCTCAATATCGTGCTCGGAAAGATTACTCAGGAGAACGGTCGCGACGGTCCCCTCAGGCATCGGCGGATGGCACCGATTGTTCCCCGTCGGGCGTCGTCGATGCGTCCAGCGCTGCCTCCAGTTGATCCGATGGCTCTTCGGACACCGCCGCCTGGTCCTTACCCGGAGGCGCTTCCTCGCCGTCTTCGGTCGATGCGGATGCAGCTTCCACCGACTGGATCCCTTTCGGATAGTCGATGCGCCGATGATACATCCCGATCAACACTCGAGCGAAGGAGGCCTTGGCGAGGTCTATTTCGCGCAGCGTGAGCGGGCACTGATCGAGTTGTCCATCGGATAAACGGGCGTTGGCCATGGTGTCGATCATCGCACGGATCCGTTCCGGCGTAGGGTCGCGCAGTACGCGCGCAGCCGACTCGATCCCGTCCGCCAGCATCAGTACAGCCGTCTCGCGCGTCTGCGGCTTGGGGCCGAGGTAGGCGAAGTCGGCCGGATTCACTCCTGATTCGTCTTCCCCGTCCAGCGCCCGGTCGTAGAAAAACGCGATGAGAGACGTCCCGTGGTGCTCGCGGATGAAGTCATGGATAACCGGTGGAAGCCGATGTTCCGTCGCAAGGCGGATCCCGTCCCGCACGTGGTCCCGGATTATCGCGGCGCTCCGCACCGGCGGGAGTCTGTCGTGGGGGTTTCGACCCTTGGGCTGATTCTCGATGAAATACTGCGGGTTGATCATCTTGCCGATGTCGTGATAGTAGGCTCCGGCTCGCACGAGCAGGGAGTCGGCGCCAATCACACCGCAGGCCGCCTCGGCCAGGTTGGCGACGTTGATCGAGTGGGCATATGTCCCGGGTGACTTGAGCGATAAGTCACGTAACAGCGGAGCATTGAGATCCGATAATTCAAGTAAAGTCTGAGCTGTACTGATCCCCGTGATCTTCTCCAGCAGGGGAACGAGGCCACTGAGTGCAAGAACCGTATATAGCGCCGCCCCGAGTCCCCCCCAGAGCAGTGTATCGAGCAGGACCCCGCCCGAGAATCCGGCCAGCAGTGCGACAGCCACGCCGGTCACGACGTAGGTCGCTGTTATTCCAGTTACCAGGATCCAGCTCTGCCGCCGGTCACGTACGCCGCGTACGCCCAGCGCAGCCACCGAACCGCCGGCTGCGATCACTACCGGATCGTACAACGGGACGAGCGACGCGAGACCCGTCAGCAGCAGCGTAGCGACGAGCACCACAACCAGAGCAACCAGGCCATCGTAGACGGCGCCAACGGCAAGGGCGACGAAGACGACCGGCACCAGCAGCACGGGCAGCGTCAAGTGTTCGGCCGCGGCCGCACCCGCGACGATCAGAGCTGTCAGTCCTACGACGATCAGGAAGTGGCGGATTTCCCGGTAAACGACCGGCCGGAATTGCAGTAGCACGACACCCACCAGAGCCAGGAGCAACGCCGTAAACAGCGCGCTCCCTGCAAGCTGTCTGACCCGGGTCACGAGGCTGCCACGGCGTCGCGACAGCTCGTCGTTATAGACCCTCAGCCGAACCAGATCGGCCTGGCTGACCCGTTCGTGCGCAGCGACGATGCGCTCGCCCTGCAAGATCACACCGATGGTCGAATCGACCGCCGCACGCGCCGCTACTCGCTCTGCCTGCCAGGCGACAGGGTCGGGCCGGAGACTGGGAACGGTGAGTCCCAGAAGAATGCTCTGGAAGGAACGGAATCCCTGAACCGAACCCGGTGCATAGGCAAACGCCTCCTCGGCAAATTCGCCGATCGTCATCAGCGAGTCCTTGCGTGCTACACTGTCACCGCTCCCATCCCGTACGACGACCCGCTCCTGCGCGTAGGCCCCGGTACTCTGGACGGAGACCACTCCCTTCGACAACAGCTCGGCAAATCCCCTTTCGAGCGCCTGCTCGAGGGTCTGCCTATTGGCGGCGACGCGCAGATAGTCGAGTTGCGCGGTACCGAGCGGAACACCGTGCTCGTCCAGGATGCGGAACACGCGTTCGTCCTTTACGCTGTCCGCATCATCCAGCGCATGGCCGAGTTCGGCCAGGAACCGTCGAACCCTCGCCGTCGCCGAATCCGGGGCGCTGGGATCGAACAGGAATATCGGCAACACCGCGCGTTCGCGATCCGATCGTTCAAGCTCCAACTGATCGGGAGCTTTGGGGACGGGAAGGTTAAAGCTCGCGATCACTTCCGACGGCGCTACATCACCGGCTTCGAGTCTCATTTCGACGGGCTCTGGTTGCCCCGGAAACAGCAACGGCAGCACGAGCCCGAGGCCAAGCACTATCAGCCCTCGAAAACCGTGATGGGCAACCTGGGCCTGCCACGTATCCCCCGGATGCCGATTCACAGCGTGCCTGAGATCCCGCCAATTCTCCCGGTACCGGGCGGCCATCATCGGTCTCCCGCCTCAGTCTCGGCGGTATTGCGGGCGTATGCGCGGATGATGTCCTTGACGAGTCTGTGCCTCACGACATCCGTTTCGTCGAGGTAGACGAATCCGATGCCTTCTACGGACGTCAGTATGCTCTCGATTTCCAGCAGGCCGGAATCCGCGGGGCTCGCAAGATCGATCTGCGTCTTGTCACCTGTGATCACCGTAAGCGAGTTCAGCCCGAGTCTGGTGAGAAACATCTTCATCTGAGCCGTGGTCGCGTTCTGGGCCTCGTCGAGGATGAGGAACGCGTCTGACAGAGTTCGGCCCCGCATGTAGGCGAGAGGAGCGATTTCGATCGTGTGTTCTTCGATCGCTTTGCGCATCCGTTCGGGCGGCATCATGTCTTCGAGCGCATCGTACAAGGGCCGTAGGTACGGGTCCACCTTTTCCCGGATGTCGCCCGGGAGAAAGCCCAGTGCTTCCCCAGCCTCCACCGCCGGACGTGTGAGAATGATCCGTTGCACACGTTTACGCGCCAGCGCATCGACGGCCATTGCGACGGCCAGATACGTCTTGCCCGTTCCGGCCGGTCCGATGCCCACGACGATGTCGTTATCCCGTATCGCTGCGAGGTAAGCACGCTGGCCTTCGGACTTCGCTCGGATGACCTTCCGAGCTCCGGGCAGCGCTACACCTTCCTCCTCGTGCTCCATTCGTTCAGCGCCTGCCGGGTCCCGCTGGGCCTCGGCGAAGAATCTCTCCACGTCGCCGCAATCGAAGCTCCGTTGCAGGCGCGCCATGCGGACCATCCGCCGCGCCACCGGAATGCTTCGTTCCACGGCATCCGAAGATCCGCTGAGAATGAGCTTGTCCCGGCGAAGGACCACCTTCAGGTCCGCCAGCTTCGACAACATCTTGAGGTGCACGTCGTTCACACCCGCCAGTAACAATTCGTCCGCCCCGCCGGATGGGACATCCCGCTGAATCGCCGCACCGTCCGCCATCTGGTTCAAACTCGCCTGAGGCCGAGTTCGGCAAGTTCAGCCGCGTCCACAGCCGACGGTGCGCCCTCCATCAGTCCACGTCCGGCCGTCGTCTTCGGGAAGGCGATCACTTCCCGGATCGAGTCGGCCCCGACCATCATAGCCACCAGTCGGTCCATGCCGAGCGCGATTCCTCCGTGCGGGGGTACGCCATACCGAAACGCTTCCAGCAGGAAGCCGAATCGAGTTTCGATTTCGTCACCTGACATTCCGAGCGCATCGAGAATCGCTCGCTGCATATCGGCATCGTGGCAACGGATGCTGCCGCTCGCGAGCTCGGTGCCGTTCACCACGAGGTCATAGGCGCGGGACAGCAGGCCCAGTGGTTCCTCGCGGATTCGCTCGACAGAGGCATCCAGGGGCATCGTAAACGGGTGGTGCGTGGGCGTCGGCCGGCCAGTCTCGAGATCCGCTTCAAACAGCGGAAAATCCGTTACCCACAACCAGGCGGAATTCTCTGCCACGGCACCCAACTCTCCGGCCGTCGACCGGCGCAATGCGTCGAGCGGAGCGGACGTTTCCCGATCGGTGCCGGCGACAAGCAGAACGAGATCACCTTCGTCGAGGCCGAAACGCTCGATCAGGACTTCGCCGGGTAGACCATTCAGCACCTTGGCTACCGGGCCGGACCAGCCATCTGCCGTCCGCTTGATCCACAACACACCCCTCGCGCCGGCTTCCCGCGCAAGTTCATCGAGTCCGTCGAGCTTTTTCCGACTCAGACCCGCTCCCCCGGGAGCCACGAATCCGCGGATCCGTCCACCGGAATCGGCAGCGGAATCGAAGATGCCGAACCCTATCCCCGTCAGCGTCTCCGAGAAATCCGCAAGCTTCCAGGGTATGCGGAGATCCGGCTTGTCCGTTCCGTAGGACTCGAGCGCTTCCGCCCAGGCCATGCGCGGAAACGGAGTTTCGATTTCTTCCGAGATCGCCTCCGAGTACACGCGCGTCAGCATGGTTTCACACACGGCAAATACATCTTCCTCACCGACGAACGCCATCTCCATATCGATCTGCGTGAATTCCGGCTGGCGGTCTGCGCGCAAATCTTCATCTCTGAGGCAACGGGCAATCTGGAAGTAGCGGTCGAACCCGGCGGTCATCAGCAGCTGCTTGTACAACTGAGGAGACTGCGGCAGCGCGTAGAACTCACCGTGATGAAGCCGGCTGGGAACCAGGTAGTCCCGGGCGCCCTCCGGCGTGCGCCGTGTGAGAAACGGCGTCTCTACTTCCATAAATCCGAGGTCAGACAGGGCCGATCGTGCCGCGCGCGTGGCCAGGTGCCGGATCTCGAAGTTGCGCAGCATCTCGGGACGGCGCAGATCGAGAACGCGATGCCGCAGACGCAGTTCCTCGGACGGCAGCTCTTCCTCCGGCGGAACCGCGACGAGAATCGGCAGTGGATCCGATTCGGACAGTCGCTCGACCCGGGAGACCAGGACCTCGATGTCTCCGGTCACCATCTCCGGATTCACGGCGGCTTCCGGCCTCAACACAACGCGCCCGATGACCTGCAAAACGTCCTCGGGCGAAAGCGAGGCCGCGAGTTCGGCTGTTGCGGGTTCTGTCCACTCGGGCCCGAACGAAAGCTGCACGAGGCCGGTTCGATCCCTGAGGTGAACGAACATCAGGCCACCCAGATCTCTACGGCGATGAACCCAACCCGCCAGCCGCATCGTGCGGTCTGCGTGCTCTCGGGTCAGGTGGCCACACCCGATGTCCCGATACTCTGTTGGGCCCCACGTGGTCGTCTCGATCCTTGATCCTCGTCTGTTACGGATCTGTGGTCCGTGGCACCCCCCGCCACGTTCGATCGTGCCATATGTTAGCCGTCAGCGGCCGTAATCGCTCCCCCTCGGATCGTCGGCCGACGAGCCACAACAGACTGGAGCGACAGTGACAGCTACGGATTCCAGGCCGGAACGGCACACTCAGTTGCTGGGTCTGCGGCCGGCCGCCGCGCGATCTGCCATCGCCGGCCTGATAGAAGTGGCGGGTGAACCCTCCTACCGGATCGACCAGATCCTCGACTGGATGTACGGGCGCAGAGCTTGTTCGTTCGAAGAAATGACGAACCTGCCCTCGGCGATCCGAGAGCGGCTGGAGAGCGAGTTCTCTCTCACGCCGGCATGTCAGTCATTCGAGGCACGGTCTACCGACGGAACGATCAAACATCTGTGGCGACTCGCCGATGATGAGGAAGTCGAGTCGGTGCTGATTCCGACGCCCGGGCGTGTGACGCTGTGTCTGTCCTCGCAGGTTGGCTGCGCCCTGGGTTGCCGGTTCTGCGCGACTGGCGATTTCGGGTTCCGCCGGCACCTCGACACCGGTGAAATCGTGGCCCAGTTCCGGGACGCCGACCGAATCGCCCGGGACGTCTACGGACGTCCGATTGGCAATCTCGTATACATGGGAATGGGTGAACCGTTTGCCAACCTGGAACCAGTGTTCGCATCGCTCGAGGTCATCCACGCAGGCTTCGGACTCGGAGCCCGCCGGATCACCGTCTCCACCGTTGGGCTGATCCCGGGAATTCTCGCTCTGGCGGAGCGCCCCGAACCGTTCCGCCTCGCCGTGTCGCTGCACGCACCGAACCATGAGCTGCGTCTCAGCCTCGTCCCGATCGAAAAGCGCTATCCGATCGACGAACTTTTTGCGGCGATCGATGAGTACCAGGCTCGGAAGGGACGGCGGGTGACGATCGAGTACACGCTGATCGAAGGATTGAATGATGGGAAGGATACGGCTCGGGAGCTTGTCGAACTCGTCCGGCGGCGGCTTGTGTTCGTCAACCTGATTCCGTGGAATCCGATCCCGAGCCGCGACTGGAGACCCAGCGCGGCATCGGCGGTGCGCCGCTTCCTGTCGGTGCTCCTCGACGCGGGCGTACGTGCCGCGATCCGTACACCACGCGGCCGCGATATCGCTGCTGCGTGCGGGCAACTTCGCCTCGAGCGCGGAATCATCTCCGTTTCGGCGACAGCAGACGCTCCCAGTCCGGACCGAGAATCAACGTAGCGTCGAGGTAAAGCTCCGGCGCCGGCTCGCTCCGGATCGGCAAGCCCCCGAGAGAGTCCGCGATGGCCCGAGCGGCACCCGCCCTTCCCGACCGGTCGAGCAACACGGAACGATCGTGGCCGAAATCGCGGGCATTCCCGAATGTCTTTACGTCGAAACCCATATCGCGAAGTCGATCGCTGACTCGTGCCGCCGCTCCTTTCGCGCCCGTGCCGTTGAGCACCTCCACACTTACACGCTCGCGTTCTCCGCCAAGCGTACCGGGAGCCGCGGTGGATGTCGACGACGGGTCGGCGGGCGTTCCGAGGCGCCGTTCTCCCCACTCGAGCAACCCCGATCCAAACAGCGCTCCGACGAGGAGCAGCACGGCCACCACCAGACCCGTGTGCAGGCGCTCTCTCATGATCCTACGATCCGGTTCCAGAACTCGATCGAGGCCATCAGCAAGGGATCCTCGGCCTCGAGGCGACGGGAGATTCGCCGTCCAGCGACCTCCCGAAGGACGTCGATGTGTCCGTCGGGCATACGCTCCCTCAACGCCGCTATCTCATCGGACTGAAACGTTCGGCCCGGCTCGAGAAAGTCCGCCAGGTACAGGTGCTCGGCCAGCGGTCCGAAATCTGGATGGCCAACGGAATGATACCGCACGGCAAGCAGCAGTTCTTCATCTTCGACGCCGTCCCGACACAGGCGCTCAGCGACCGCCGGCGCGTGAAGCAAGGGATCCGGCCAACTGCCGGACACGAGCTCCCTCAGGTCATCGGGATCGGCATCTTTCAGTGCGTCGTGCAACAGGCCCGCCGCCCGCCAGCGAATCCGGTCGGACTCTTCAATTGCCAACTCATCCGCCCAATCGCCGATAAGCTCGGAAACACGTCGGGCGTGGTCACGCCGTTGCTCGGACAGGCAAGCCCAGACGGGGTACTCACCGCGGATACCGGCCGCCTCGATCAGCGGGTGCACGGTGGGGTCGTCAGGCGGCCGGGTTTGATTGATAGCATGGACGCCAAGAATATACCGGGGGCCGGCGGACGCAACTCCGTGCCTGCCTCAACCGTCTCTCTCCAGGAGCCGCCGCGCATGG
>CBDUXS010000044.1:0-8250 GCA_965371255.1 uncultured bacterium | reverse complement strand
GCGATCCGGGAAGGTCGTCTTCAGAAGGTCGTGCTGTCCCGCTACGTCACGCATGAGTTTCCACACCCTGTGTCGCCGATCGCCGTGCTGCGGCGTCTGAGCGAGTCCGGCGCGGGCCGCTATCGATTCGGCCTCCGGTTCGGCGACACGGCGTTCGTCGGAGCGTCGCCCGAGTGTCTGTTCGTCAAGCGTGGAGCGGCGGTCGAAGTCGAGGCGCTCGCCGGCACGTATGATCTCGGTGACGACGATTCCGTCGAGGCGCTCATCCGGGCCACGGAGCATCTGTTCTCCAGCGGCAAGGACCTCGAGGAACATGCGCTCGTCGTGCGGGGAATCCTGGATTCCCTGGAGCCGGTGTCGACTTTGGTATCCGCCGCGGAATGGCCGCTGGTGCGCGAAGCGAGGGGGCTTGCGCATCTCAGCACCGACGTGACCGCGGATCTCAAGCCCGGCGTGACGCCATTGGCACTGATCCACGCGCTTCATCCGACTCCTGCCGTGGGCGGACTGCCCGGGCCCGCGGCGCTCGAGTTCATCCGCCGTGTGGAGCCGGAGCCGCGAGGACTGTTCGCCGCTCCCGTGGGATGGATCTCGTCCACGGGAGACGCGTGCCTCGCGGTGGCGATTCGCTCGGCATTGGTCTGGGGGAATCAGGCACGAGTGTATGCCGGGGCCGGCATCGTGGAGGCCTCCGAGCCCGCGGCCGAATGGGCGGAGACGGCGGCGAAGCTGCGCTGGTTGGGCGAACTGGGTGCCGGGAACGATAGCGCATGAACTTCGCGGATCTTCAGGCCGGCTGGGCCGAGTGGTTGATCGATGCGCTGGTGGCGTCCGGCGTCCGCCGGGCAGTCGTGAGCCCCGGATCCCGCTCGACGCCGCTCGTGCTGGCGATCGCCCGGGCCGAGGAACAGGGCCGGATGACCAGCACGGTGGTGGTGGACGAGCGGTCTGCCGCGTTCTTCGCGTTGGGACAGATTCGGGCGTCCGGGGAGCCGTCGCTTCTCGTCTGTACGTCGGGCACCGCGGGAGCTCACTACCTTCCGGCCGTGGTCGAGTCCAGTCAGGCACGGCTGCCACTGATCGTTCTCACCGCCGACCGGCCGTTCGAGCTGCGCGGCAGAGGCGCCTCCCAGACGATTGATCAGGCCGGCATGTTCGGCCGATTCGTCCGCAGATCCATCGAGGTGGGGCCGGCGGACTCCGATCCGCGGGCGGTGGCCGGCCTGCTGCGGACCGCCTGGTTGGCCGTGCATGCCGCTACGTGGCCGGAGCCCGGCCCTGTTCACCTCAATCTGGGCCTCCGGAAGCCGCTCGAACCTGCGGGTGAGCGTGATGCGGAGTTGGACGCACTGCACGAGCGGGTCGCGGACACGCTGGGCCGTGGCCTCCCGGCTGCGGTCCGGGCGTCGATTCACGTCGATTCCGCCGCCCTGGACGAGGCGGCGGACCGGATCCGCACGGCCCGTCGCGGTGTCGTGTTGCTCGGTCCCATGGGCCTGCTCGAGGCTCCGGGGGCCGACTCCGTCAGTGCGCTCGCCCGGGCGTCGGGGTTTCCGATCCTCGCGGAAGCGACGAGCCAGCATCGGTTCGGAAAACTCAGACCCGAGTCCGTGTGCGATGTGTTTGAGCCGCTGTTCGGCTCCCGCAGCTTCCTGTTGAATCATGCCCCGGATCTGGTCGTTCAGGTGGGCGGAGCCCCGGTGGGGCGCGCGTTCGGCGCATGGCTCGCGACTTCAGGGGTCGAGCGGATAATGATCGCCGGGCAGGCCACGACGGAGGCGTTCAACCAGGCCGCGCAGATCCTCGTCGGGGACGCCGGCTTCACGCTGCACGGATTGGCCGACAGGCTCTCGGAGAAAGCGTCCTCGCTCGAGGAGTCCTGGGCTCGCTCGCTGGTCGAAGCGGCAGACGCCGCGGCCGAAATCATCGACGAATATCTTCTGGCCGGCGGATCTCCGGACTCGCTGGCCCAGGGCACGGCCGTGCGGCTCGCGGTTCAGGCAGTGCCTCAGGGTGGTCTGTTGATGCCTGGCAACAGCATGCCGGTCCGGGACGTGGATCTGTTCTGTCGATCCGCCTCACGGGACATCGGAGTGCTGTCCCAGCGCGGGGCAGCCGGCATCGACGGCCTGATTTCAAGTGCGATCGGCGCTGCAACCGCCTCCGGGCGGCCGACGGTGCTGCTGCTCGGCGATGTCAGTTTTCAGCACGACGTCGGAGGCCTCGCATTGAGCCGCGAGGCGATTCTTGCGGACGTTCCCATTGCCGTTGTGGTGCTCCAGAACGGAGGAGGCCGCCTGTTCGAGCTGCTTCCTGTGCGGGACCAACCGGGACTCGAGGCGACGTTCGAGCGCTTCTTCCTCACGCCGCCGGTACTCGACATCGGCCGGGCCGCGCGCGCGTTCGATGTGCCGTCGCGCCGGGTCAACGAGCAGGGCGCGCTATCAGAATCGCTGGCCGAAGCCATGACGGAAGCCGGCGTCACCGTGATCGAAGCCGTCGTCGACGGTCCGGCCTCTGCCGACGCAATTCGCCGAATCACCACGTCCGTGGATGCGACGCTCCGAGCGCCGTCCGCGGTTGGCCGCAACGAACCGGAGAAGGCGATCAAATGAGTTCCGTGACGTGGGAGGCCCAGCCGGGCTATGAAGATATCGTCTACGAGAAATCTCCCGATGGGATCGCGAAGATCACGATCAATCGTCCGGAGGTCCGGAACGCGTTCCGCCCGCTTACGATTCAAGAAATGCAGCGGGCATTCGACGACGTTCGGAACGATGGGTCGATCGGCGTTGCGATCCTGACCGGAGCGGGCGACAAAGCGTTCTGTTCGGGCGGTGACCAGACGGTACGCCAGCACGGCGGCTACGCGGGCGACGACGGGGTCCCCCGCCTCAATGTGCTCGATCTTCAGCGCCAGATCCGCACGCTCCCCAAGCCTGTGATCGCGATGGTGGCCGGGTATGCGATCGGCGGCGGTCACGTGCTCCACGTGGTGTGCGATCTGACGATCGCGGCGGACAACGCGATCTTCGGGCAGACAGGGCCGAAGGTCGGCTCGTTCGATGCAGGATTCGGATCGTCGTACCTGGCCCGCATCGTCGGCCAGAAAAAGGCGCGCGAGATCTGGTTCCTGTGCCGTCAATACGATGCGCAACAGGCGCTCGACATGGGACTCGTAAACACGGTCGTTCCGCTGGAGCGTCTCGAAGAAGAGACGGTCGAGTGGTGCCGTGAGATGCTGCAGCACAGCGCGACGGCCCTTCGCCTGCTGAAATCGGCGCACAACGCTGATTGCGACGGGCAAATGGGGCTTCAGCAGCTCGCAGGCGACGCAACGTTGCTGTTTTACCTGACCGAAGAGGCCCAGGAAGGGAAGCGGGCGTTTCTCGAGAAGCGGAAGCCCGACTTTTCCAACTACCCGCGGTTTCCATGAGCCGAACCCGGGCCTGGTTGATCGCGGCCCGGCCGAGGACCCTTCCGGCGGCCGCATCACCGGTACTCGTGGGCAGCGCGCTCGCGTTCGAGGTCGGCGGATTCGCCCCGGGCCCGGCCCTCGCCGCTCTTGCCGGCGCTCTACTGCTTCAGGTCGGTTCGAACCTGGCCAACGACGTGTACGACTTCGAGCGGGGCGCCGATTCGGCCACCCGGCTCGGTCCGATTCGCGTCACGCAGGCAGGCCTTCTGTCCGGTCCACAAGTGAAGATGGGCATGTGGGTAGTGTTCTATCTGGCTGCGATGATCGGCGCATACCTGACGGCCGTCGCGGGTTGGCCGGTCGTGGTCATGGGGCTGGCGTCGATCGTGGCGGCAATCGGCTATACCGGGGGACCGTTTCCGTTCGGCTACCGGGGCCTCGGCGAGCTGTTCGTGTTGCTGTTCTTTGGATTCGTCGCCGTGTGCGGGACGGCATTCGTGCAGGTCGGAGAGGTTCCTGCCGCGGCCTGGCCGGCCGGCCTGATGGTGGGGTGCCTGGCGTCGGCGATTCTGGTCGTGAACAACGTGCGCGATCACGAGACGGACCGGATCGCCGGAAAACGCACGCTATCCGCCATGCTGGGGCGGACGTTCGGGGTGCTCGAGTACGGCGCCCTGCTGGTCGTCGCATTCGCATCGGTGTATGCGATGGTGTGGTTTCACCACGTCTCCACGTGGGCCCTGATGTCATACCTGACACTGCCGATAGCAATCGTGTTGTTCGTGCATGTGCGGAAATACCGCGGGCCGGCGCTCAACTCCACGCTTTCCCGCACGGCCAAGCTGATGTTTCTGTTTTCCGCCCTGTTCGCAACCGGCGTCGTCGTCGGGGTGCTGATGCCGTGAGCGATCGGTCAGCCTCGGCCGTGCGGACGGCCGTTCGCGACCCGTTCGGCGTCGAGCGGGAAGTCGTGCTGCTCCGGCTGGCCGACGGCGCGGGAAACATCGGCTGGGGCGAAGCATCCCCGCTGCCTGGATACTCGCCGGACGACCTCGGAAGCGCTGAGCGTGTGCTGGATGTCTGGGCCGCACGCTGGGCGGCGGGCGAGGTTGAAGTCGTTGCCGAATTCGCCGCCGAAGTCGCCGCCGAATTCGCTGCCGCTGATGTTGCTGCCGCCGAGCTTCAAGGTGTTCCATCCGCCCGCTGTGCCATCGACACGGCCCTGCTCGATCTGGAAGCGAACCGGTCAGGGGTTCCGATTCATTCCGTGCTGCTCGGTTCACGCGAACCGATGCCTGCCGTGGAGCGCATCCCGATATGCGCCCTCATGACCCTGCCCGGTGTCGCGCGCCCGGGGGCGCCGAACGCGCCGAACGATGTGATCGCCGAAGTGAAACAGCGGGTATCGGAGGGATTCCAGACCGTGAAGTTCAAGGTTGGCGGCGATCCCGGCTTTTCGGGGCATCTGGACCAACTGCGGGCCGTCCGCGCTGAGTTTCCGCGCCTGAGGATCCGCCTCGATGCGAACGGATGCTGGACGCCTGACGAAGCCCGCCGGCGACTCGGCGAGCTGAAAGCGGCAATTGACCCGGAGTTTGTCGAGCAGCCCGTCGGGACCAGGGAGCTGCTGACATTCGGCGACGCCCCCGTTCCGCTGGCCGCCGACGAGTCGCTCCGCCTGCCCGACGCCGTTCGAGCGGTCACGCGACCGGGCAGGTGCGTCGTTGTGGTCCTGAAGCCGATGGTGCTCGGCGGCCTTCACGCCTGTCTCGGTCTGGCCGATCAGGCGCGCGCGAACGGAGCCCGGGCGATCGTTACCCACACGTTCGGTGGCCCGATCGCTCATGCAGCCGCATGCGAACTGGCGCTTGCCGTGGCCGCGGCTGATCCGGCCGGCCATCCTCCCGGGCCGGCGGCCGGCCTGGCCGGGCACGACGAACTCGAGCAGCGGGACGGGCCGTGGATCGTGCCGGCGAAGCTGACCGGGCACGGTGTGGAGGCGCACTTGTGAGCGGATTATCGAGTGGTCTGCCGAGCGGGCTTTCCGTCGGATTGTCTGTACGAGCGGCGGCCCGGGAAGCAGGTGACCGCCCGGCCCTGGTCTACGGCGACGACACCTGGACCTGGACCCGGCTGGGTGCCGAAGTGGAGACGGAGCTCGAGGAACTGTCCCGCCTGGGTGTGCCCGGCGACGGGTCCGCAGATTGTTCACGGGTCGCATTCGACGCGGTTGCCGAACCGCGGACGATCATACGTCTGTTGGCCCTGATCGAGATCGGTGTACCCTTCGTGCCGCTGCACCACGGCCTCAAGGAGCACGAACGGGCGCGGCAACTGGCATCGGTGCAGCCGTGCATCGATCTGGATCGGGTTGCTGTCGCGGACACGGCCGAAGGCGCTGATAAGCGCGAGGATTCGCGTGGAGTCTCGGAGGCGGCGCGTGGAGTCTCCCCGGAGCCGCCCGTCGTCGCTCGGTCGCTGTCTGACGCCGATCCGCTGGCCGTTCTGTTCACCTCCGGCTCTACCGGATCGCCGCGGGCCGTAGAACTGTCACGCGCAGCATTCCTCACGGCGGCGGCCGCAAGCTCCGCTCGCCTCGCCTGGCAGGACGACGATCGCTGGCTGTGCTGCCTGCCGATCGCCCACGTTGGCGGCCTGTCGATCGTCACCCGGTGCCTGATCGCCCGGCGCGCGGTCGTCCTCGTTTCACGCTTCGAGCCGGCGGCTGTGGTCGAAGCGATCGACCGTCACGCCGTGACGCTCGTCTCGCTGGTTCCGGCCATGCTTTCCCGACTGTTGCGACTCGAACCGCGATGGAATCCGCCGCCGTCGCTTCGGGCCGTCCTGCTGGGTGGGTCGTCCGCGTCGGAAGCCATCTGGGAGGAAGCGGAGCGCCGCGGGATCCCGCTTCGAGCGACGTACGGCCTGACCGAGACGTGCTCCCAGGTGGCCACGGCAAAGGCATCGGCGCCGCGGGACCTGGTGCCGCTGGACGGCATCGATGTGCGGATCAAGGATGGGTTCATACAGGTCGGCGGTCCGGGCGGCTACGTGCGCACCGGCGACCTCGGCCGCCTTCGGCCTGACGGCGTGCTCGAGGTGCTCGGCCGGGCGGATGATCTGATCATCACGGGCGGTGAGAACGTCGCGCCGGGCGAAATAGAAACCGTGCTGGAGACCCACCCGCAGATCTCACGGGCCGTCGTGTTCGGTCTTCCGGATGCCGAATGGGGGCAAATCGTGGCAGCGGCACTCGTCGCCGCCGGCTCCCCGCCCGCGGACGCAGACCTGCGTAACTGGTGCGACGGCAGATTCGCATCGTTCCGCCGTCCGCGCCGCATTGCCTGGCTCGAGGCACTGCCCGAGACGCCGGCGGGGAAGGTGGACCGGCAGGCAGTGATGGATGCGGCAGCCGGCCGCCTGAATGCGCTCTGACGATGCTCCGAATATCGGCGAGCCTGTTTCGGGATCTCGTGACCCGGGCGCTTGATCTGTTGCCGGCCGAGTTTGCGGCGCATATGGACAACGTGAGCGTCGTCATCGAGGACGAACCCGGGCGGGAACTCCTGCAGTCGCTGGACGACGATCCGCATCATTCCGGGGGCACATTGTTCGGACTCTACGAGGGGGTTCCGCTCACGGAGCGCGGGATGGGCGACGTGCTGTTACCCGACCGGATCACGATCTACCGAAGGCCGCTTCTCGAATCGGTTGATACGGAGGCGCAACTGGTGAATGAGGTGCGCATCACCGTATTGCACGAGGTCGGCCACTTCTTCGGAATGGACGAAGACCGCCTCGACGAATTGGGCTATCGCTGAGTCGATCGGGCGAGTCGCCGAAAGAAAAACACCCACGTCGGGCGGATCCTTGCCTCCCCCGCATGCGGCTGCCGAAACAGCCAAGAAGGCAAGAATCACGACCCGGACGGGGTGTTTGGATATTGGTTGAGTTAAAGATATAGAAATATGGAATGGTTATCAATGGGTCAGGATCGCAGTCCCATGAACCAAGTGAGCCCCCGGTGCCACGCTATCGGAACGCGCGGCGCCGGAGGCCCGGATCCTACGAGATGGCCCTACCCGTCAGCTCGTCTCGTCAGCTTCCTCTGACTCGACGACCAGGTCCTCCGGGTCCACTTCGGTTGCCGGTGCGTAGTCGATCACGAACGCCACGCGGCGGTTGACGAGCCCTGCCTCGCCCGGTCCCTGGGCGCCATCCTCGACGAGACGCGACTCCCCGTAACCGATCGTTCGAATCTGCGCCGCGTCCAGACCACCCTCCGACTCGACGAATTCGGCCACGGCTTCAGCGCGCCGCTCCGACAGCCCCTGGTTGTACGCCACTGAGCCGGCTGGATCCGCGAATCCCTCGACGGTGATCAGCGCCCCGTCGAAGTGATGGCTCACGACCTCGGAAAACCGATTCAGCAGCTCGACGTCCGCTGTCCGAATCGTCGCATCGTCGTATTCGAAGTGAATCGGCGTCGCGAACCGGAGCCCGGTGTCGAGACGCGCCACCGTCACATCAAAGTCATCACGGAGCATGCCCAGCTCGGCTTCCAGTCCATCAACACGCTCCTGAATCTGGGCCAGTTGCTCTTCGGTAAGGCTGGCGCGGGAATCCAGTCCGGCGAGGTCCGCGCGAATCGCTGCGATGTCCGCCTCGTACACATCCTGGTTCACCTTGGCGGCGCATCCTGCCGCCGCGAACACGGTCAGGGCGGCGAAGCCCACAGACAGCGGCCGGGTTCCAATTAGTGAGTTCTTCATGGCATCATCCTTTCGGGTATGATGGTGGCTGAAATGATGGTGGCTGAATCAGTCGGCCGT
>CBDUXS010000043.1:0-8285 GCA_965371255.1 uncultured bacterium | reverse complement strand
AAATGTCGGTGGCTCTCGCGAGGGTGACACACCTGGTCCCATACCGAACCCAGCAGTTAAGCCCCTCAGCGCCGATGGTACTGCGGTTCGCCGTGGGAGAGTAGGTCGCTGCCGACATCACAAAGGGAAGCCTGTGGAAGCACCGGCTTCAATGCCCCACCCCGTCCCCCGACCGGGTGGGGCTTCTTGCTTCCACCTGATCCTGGTGGCCGCCTGCCCGCGCTCGCGCGGAAATCTCCATGAGTTGCCGTACAACGCTCCCGGGATCCGGCGCATGCATAACGGAACTCAGCACGGCCACACCCGCGCCCGTTTCGAATACCTCCACCGCGTTGTCTGGCGAGATGCCCCCAATTCCGACACCGGGGAGTGCCGCACGATGCAGAACCTGGCCCACGCGTTCAGCTCCGATCGCTTCGTTGCCGAGGCTTGGTTTCGAGCCGGTGCCGAATACCGCGCCGACCCCCAGATAGTCAGCTCCAGCGCTTGCAGCGAGCATCCCGGCCAGAGGATCGTCCGTCGAGTATCCGATGATGAAACCGTCGTCCGCATGTGTGCGGGCGCTCTCGACCGGCATGTCATCAGGGCCGAGGTGCACACCATCGGCCCCGGCAGCCAGGGCGATATCGAACCGATCGTTGATGATCAGAAGCGCCCGGTGGCGGCTCGTCTGCTCGCCCAATCGGAGAGCGAGGTCATACAGCGCCGCGTCGGAGGCGGTCTTGTCGCGCAGTTGGATCGCTGTGGCGCCCGCCTCGAGGCACTCCTCCACGACCTCGGTGAGGGACCTGCCACAGGCCGGCCTCGGATCGGTCAACACCATCACACGGATGCTGACCGAATTGAGGGCACCGTCGTCAGCCACCGGTCGCCGCATCCCGTCTGATCCGGATTTTCGCGTTGTTGTGCTCGCGCAGCGTGCGACTGAACTCGTGCGTTCCATCGGAGCGGGCGACAAAAAACAGGTAGGGTACGTCAGCCGGCTCCAGGGCGGCCTCCAGGGCCGCCGCTCCGGGTGATGCAATCGGTCCTGGCGGAAGACCCGCATGGGTGTAGGTGTTGTAAGGATGGTCGGCCACTGAATCGATCGACGCGTACAGCAAAGGTGACCTCGGTGAGCCCAGCGCATACTGAACCGTGGGATCCGCCTGCAGCAGCATCCCTAATCGAAGTCGGTTGGCATACACGCCCGCGATGGTCGGCATTTCGCCGACCACTCGAGCTTCTTTTTCTACGATGCTTGCCAGCGTGACGATTTCCCGCTCCGTGCGGCCGCTCGAATCCAACAGGACCCGCCGCTCCGCGGTCCAGAATCCACGGTAGCCCTCGGTCAGAATCCGAAGCAGATCCCTGGGCCCGAGACCCGCGGCGACGCGATAAGTCTCCGGGAACAGGTATCCCTCCAGCCCCGGCCCGGGAACTTCCAGCTCCGCCGTGAACAGTGAGTCGGCCGTCAGCTTGACGACGGAGTCCGTCGATGCCTCCGTGATGTCGGCGATGACTTTCGCGATTTGCCGCGCGGAGAAACCCTCGGGAATCGTGAACGGGTTGGTTTGGACAGCCCCACGTTCGAGGATGTCGAGGATTTCGGTCCAGGACGCGTCTGCCGGGATGACGTAGCGGCCGGCCTTGAGGTCTCCAGCCGTGCCCCGCCACCGGGCGCGAAGCGCAAACAGGCGCGGGAACTGAATGAGACTCGAGTCTTCCAGCAACCGGCCTATACGAATCGCTGATGCGCCGTCGGGAATCTCGAGTTCTACGCTTCCGGAGCCCCTGTTCGTACCGTCGAGGGGCAGCATGACGGCGAGTACGAGAGTCGCGATGCCTGCGAGCACGATGGCTCCCGCACGCAGACTCACGTGCCTTCCGTCTCCCGCAGATAGTCCTCGAGCAGGATTGCGGCGGCGATCATGTCGCGAAGTCCGCGGTCCTGGCGCTTCTTCTTCGGCAGCCCCAACTCCTGGATCGTGCGTTCGGCCTCGACGGAACTCAGCCGTTCGTCTCGCTCGACGATCGGTACACTGACGGCATCTCCCAGATTCCGTGTGAACCTGCGTGCCTCAAGGGCCATCTCGCCCTCCGTGCCGTCCATGTTGAGAGGAATGCCGACCACGATCATCGCGGGCTCGAGCTCGTCGAACAGTCGGAGGAGTTCCTGCGTGGGCCGCTCGGGTGGAGTCCCTGCCGCGACCACACATCTCGGCTTGGAGACCACGCGCATCGGATCGGAGGCGGCGATACCGATCCGTCTCCGGCCGTAATCGACGGCCACGATGCGTCCCGGCGAGCTGTCGTTGGGTGGACCCATCAGCGTTCGGAATCGTATAATATGAATAGTGTCACGCAGGTGCCTCGACCGAGGCGAACATAGCCCGGACCGGAATATCCTGCTCATCTCGTCGGACCCGAAGCTGCGAGTACGCGAGCCATCGATTTTGAGGCGGTCCGTCCGCCAGGGAGGGTAAATATGGAACGTGACGAGATCCACGATGCCGCAACGTTTATTGCGGGTCTTACGATTGGTGCCCTGATCGGGACAGTGTCTGCGATCCTGCTGGCGCCGCAGAGCGGCCAACGTACGCGAAAGCAGATTGCCCGGAAGGCGGAAGACTGGAGTAGCGAGGCGGCGGAAAAGGTGAGCGAAGTCCGCTCCGAAGCAGGTCGGATCGCCGAGCGGACGCGCAAAGACGCCCGGCGCATCGCCCGGGAAGCACGTGATCAGTTGGATGCTACGGGAGAGCGGCTTTCAGAGGCCATTGAGCAAGGGCGTGACCGGAAGCGCAGTTGAGTTCGCTCCATCCGGCTGACCTGATCGAGCGCAAACGGGACGGCGCGGCGCTCGAGGCGGCAGAACTGCAGGCGTTTCTCGAGGCGTTCATGCGGGGGGACGTGGCGGACTACCAGATGTCCGCCATGCTCATGGCGGTGTTCTTCCGGGGCCTGTCTCCGTCAGAACTGCAGACGATGACCCGATGCATCATCGACTCGGGTCAGCGTCTGGATTTCTCCGCTGGATCTGTCCCGGCCGTGGACAAGCACTCAACGGGAGGCGTAGGCGACAAGGTCTCGCTGATCCTGGCTCCTCTGCTTGCCGAATTCGGGCTTCGAGTCCCGATGATGTCGGGCCGCGGCCTCAGCCACTCCGGCGGGACGCTCGACAAGCTGGAGGCGATTCCCGGTTTCCGCACGGATTTCGACCTGGACGAATTCCGCGCGACGGTCGATGAAATCGGCTGTGCGATGATCGGGCAGACCCAACAGATTACGCCGCTCGACGGCCGTCTCTATGCGCTGCGTGACGTGACGGGCACGGTCCAGTCGATCCCGCTGATTGCCGCAAGCATCGTGTCGAAGAAGGTCGCCGAGGGCATCGGCAGTCTCGTGCTCGACGTCAAGGTCGGCCGAGGCGCGTTCATGCAGGATGCGGAGAATGCTCGGAAGCTGGCGGAAACCATGGTTGAGTTGGCCGACTCCCTGGGACTCCGAACGAGCGCCCTGCTGACCGCCATGGACGAACCGTTGGGATGCATGGTCGGGAACGCCCTCGAAGTACGCGAGGCCATCGAGTGCTTGCGAGGTGGGGGCCCGGACGACCTGCGAGATGTGACCCTGGAATTGTGTCTCGAAGCCGTGATCAACGCAGTCGAGACAGCCGACGAGACGGCTGTGCGCTCCAGGCTGGGCGCCCTGCTCGACGACGGGTCGGCCCTTGCCCGGTTCGCGAGACTCATCGAGCGACAGGGCGGAGATCCGCGGGTGACCGAGAATCTCGATCTTCTCCCGTCGGCCCCGGTCGTGCGAGACTTCGTTGCGCCCGGCGATGGATACGTGGCGTCCTTCGACGCTCGAGCGATCGGCATGGCGGCGGTGCAACTCGGCGCTGGTCGGATGACGGTATCCGACGATGTCGATCCGGGCGTTGGCTTCGACGTGCGCTGCCGGGTGGGTGAGCGGGTCGAACGAGGTCAGCCCCTCGTGCGCATCCATGCCCGGACCGACGCATCTGCGACGCAGGCGTCGGATCGTCTGGCAGCATCCCTGGAGCTTGCCGAGTCACAGCCTGCGACCATGCCCCTGATCCTGGAACGGGTCAGAACTCGAAGTCGTCCGTGATCGGTGCGGCGGCCGAGTCGGGGGCCTGGTCCCCGGGACGGACGAGCGTGCCCCACGGTCCATGGACATCACATAGCTCGCGCGGTTCGGTACCCGGGACGTACGACTCCGAGTAGATCAGCTCGGCCGGGCACCAGGCGTTCGCCAGCAGGCCCGTCGTCCGATCGACCTCCCGAGTGAGCAGCGCCGTGGGCCGCACCCAGGGCGGTGGTGGTGGGTGATGCTCGTAGTACCACTTCAGAACCTCGGCATTGATCGGCGCCGCGTCCTGTCCCCCCTGGGCATCGGTGCGTATACGACTCGGCCGATCAAAGCCTATCCACGCCGTCGTGACGAGGTTCGGCGTGAACCCATGGAACCAGGCATCGAACAGGTCGTTCGTCGTGCCCGTCTTCCCGGCCACCGGAATCTCACGCGGCACTCCCAGCAGCCGCACCCGTATGCCGGAACCCCGGTCGACGGCATCCCTCATCATCGAGACCATGATCCAGGCAGTCTGTTCGTCCAGAACTTCCTCTCGCTCGATTGGCGCATTCCACAGGACCTCGCCGACCGTGTTCTCCACCCTGAGGATCGGACGTGGTTTGACCCTCACACCGAGGTTGGCGAACACACTGTAGGCCTCGGCCATCTCTATCGGCCTCACGGAGGGCGCGCCGATCGCGGTGGACGGGAAGCGGGGAATCGCCGTTGTGATCCCCATCCGGTGGGCGTGCTGCGCGACGGTCTCCATGCCAACCCGGTCGCCGATCTTGACCGCCACGATGTTGATCGACTTGATCAGCGCCTCCCGCATCGTGATCGGGCCTAGAAAACGACCGGTGAAGTTGCGCGGCGACCAGATCGAACCATCCGGCTGGTCGAACTCGATCGGTGTGTCGAATACGATTTCGGACGCAGGGATTCCCGCCGCGATGGCGGCCGTATAGACGAACGGCTTGAAGCCCGAGCCTGCCTGCCTTTCGGCCTGAACCGCGCGGTTGTACTCGGAATCCTCGAAGTCGCGACCGCCGACCATCGACAGCACGTCGCCAGTTGCCGGATCCAGCGCGATGAACATGCCTTGCAGGTAAGGCATCTCGGTCAGGTCGAGGTCTTCGGCCGGCCAGTCACGCGTTTCCGCGTAGGTCGGCGCCCGGAAACCCGGCTGCCGCTCGATCCATTCCAGCTGCGCATGGACGGCCGAGTCGGCCACTTGCTGCAGGTCCGGATCAAGCGTCGTGTAAATCTTCAGGCCGTCCTCGTACAACCGCATGCCGTAGCGGTCCAGCATGATCCGGCGAACCCACTCGACGAAGTAAGGAGCGGCCTGCTTCTCGCCGGAGCGTCCCCGCACGAGCAATGGAAAGGCACGCGCCGCCTCCGCATCACGGGCACCGATCAGGCCCTGTCCCTCCATCACGCTGATCACGAGGTTGCGCCGGCCGAGTGCGCGCTCGGGGTAGCGCAAGGGATTGTAGAGACGCGGGGCCCGGGGCATGGCCGCCAGCATCGCGGCCTCCGGCAGATTCAAGCCGGCGGCGTCCTTGCCGAAGTAATACTGTGCGGCGCTCTGTATGCCATATACTCCGTCGAAGTTGATCTGGTTGAGATAGGCCTCGAGAATCTCCTGCTTGGTGAACGCAGATTCCAGCGACCTGGCCACCTTCATCTCACGGAGTTTGCGCTTCACCGAAATGTCCTGACGATTTACGGCCGCGCTGAACATGTTTCCGGCCAACTGCTGAGTAATCGTGCTGCCGCCGGCGCCCCCATAGCCGACGAACACGAACTCCAGGAAAGCACGGAGTGAACGCAGGTAGTCGATGCCGTTGTGGCGCCAGAATCGCCGGTCCTCCACGGCCACGAACGTCTCGATGACGTGGTCCGGGACCTCGGCAAGCGCGACGGCGGTTCGCCGTTCGACGGCGAACTCGTGAAGCAGGGAGCCATCGGCCGCAAAGACGCGCGTCGCCTCTTTGGGTTCGAATGCATAAATCTGGGCGATCGAAGGACAGTCGTCGCAGATGTGCTGCCAGGCTCCCCAGGCCACGCCCGCCGTAAGTGCCAATCCGGCCGCGAGCCCCGAGCCCACCAGCCACCGAGTCCGGGAGCTCGTGTGCGCACGAACCCATGTCGGCAGGTTTCGGATTCCCCGGAGTCGACCGAGCGCCCATGACAGGACACGTCTCGTCTGCTTGCTTCGGTTCTGTGGCATCTCTATCCTTGCGCCGCGACTGTGGACATGCCTGGTCGCGACTTTCATGACCTCAGGTACAGGGCGCGGCGGCCGAATGTTTCCCCCAGTCGACGAACAACTCGCGCTGATTCGCGCGGGAACCGCAGAGATCATTCCTGAGCCGGAGCTGGAACGAAAGCTCACGCGTTCCCGGGATACCGACAGTCCCCTGATCATCAAGCAGGGGTTCGACCCCACGCGACCCGATCTTCATATCGGGCATGCCGTATCAATCCACAAGCTGCGGACGTTTCAGACACTCGGCCACCAGGTAGTGTTCGTTATCGGCGACTTCACGGCGCTGGTAGGCGATCCCTCCGGCCAGAGCGACACGCGGCCGATGCTGGGACGCGACGAAATCGAGCAGAATCTGGAAACATATGCCGCGCAGGTGTTCACGATTCTAGATCCGGACCGGACCATGATCCGCCGCAACAGCGAATGGCTGGCGAAGCTGGATCTGGAGGACGTGTTGAGGCTTACCTCCCAATACACGGTTGCCCGGATGATGGAGCGGGAGGACTTCTCGCGCAGATATGCGGCCCACCAGCCGATCACGCTGGGAGAATTCGTCTACCCGATGTTGCAGGCGTACGATTCGGTCGTGCTTCAGGCGGACGTAGAACTGGGTGGCACGGACCAGACGTACAACCTCCTCCTCGGACGTACGCTGCAGGAGCGCGACGGACAGGAGCCACAGGTATGCGTGACGATGCCGCTCCTTCGCGGGACGGACGGCGAACAGAAGATGTCGAAGTCATACGACAACTATGTCGGCCTGGACATGGACCCCGCGGAAATGTTCGGGCGAACGATGTCGATTCCGGATTCCTTGCTGCCGGAGTGGATCGAACTTGCCTCGGGTGCCGAGGCCGACGGGCGCTCATCCTGGATCCGGCAGGTGGAATCCGATCCGCTCGGCGCCAAGCGCTGGCTCGCCGGTTCCATCGTGGAGCGTTACCACGGGGCCGAGGCGGCCGACCGAGCCCGGGAGGGATTCGACCGGGTGCACCGCGAAGGAAACATTCCCGATGAGATGCCTACCGTGCGCCTGGCATGCGAGAAGGATGGCAGGGTCTGGATCGCTCACGCTTTGAAGCGCTCCGGCCTCGCCAGGTCCACGACCGAGGCCCGCCGCATCCTCGAGCAGGGCGGGATCAAGGTGGACGGGGAGACGATAGGCGACCCCGACTGTCATCTTTTGCCCGGAAAGTACGTTGTACAGAGAGGAAGGCGGAAGTTCGCCCGCCTCGAAATAGGTGGTTCGGAAGACGGGGACGAACAGGGCTCGTTGCCCGAAAGATAGGTCTCTCGGCCCGGTCAATACTGGATCCGGGCGGACAGCTTCAGCCGGAGTCGGCAATTGTCTAAGGCGCCTCGTTTACTGGATTTCCGCCTGCGGCGGCAACGCGGATGCTATTGACATGCAAGAGGGGGTCGTCTAATCTGTTCGAACGCTACTGCCCGTTGACTGCCGGCTGTGGCGCGAGGGCCCCCCGTGGAGCCCGCTTGCCGTTGAGTCTTGGCGCGTTAAATACGCGCAATAGATATAGATACAGAATTCGACGTAGTCTTGAGGTTGAAACGACGGGGCTCCAGCGTGGCGAGAATCCACGTGGTGTCTTCGTTCGTTTGCACCTTTGGGTTGCATTTGGGAGCGCCGGGAAAGCGGTGCGTACCGGCAAGTGAGTTTCTTCAAACAGACGGGGAGGGCACTATCGGCTCTACGTTTGTTCGTATCTTCGGAAGTCGGCCAACGACTTCCCACACAGTCGTCTTTATTTCTTTGTTGACCGGGTCGATGGAAGCACTGCGGGCGAGTGCCCCTGTGCGTGGTTTCCGTGGGCCGATTGGTGGTCGACAATTCTCCTTACTGCCCGAGGAGGGTGGATCAATGTTGCGTAATTGGTTCAGAGGGGCCTTACGCTCGAGCCTGGCTGCGGCCGGGTTGGCG
>CBDUXS010000042.1:0-8385 GCA_965371255.1 uncultured bacterium | reverse complement strand
GAGCGCGCCGGATCGCTGGGCTCGAGGAGCAGGTACAACTCCTGAGCGACCAGGTGAATGAACTGGCGGACACGCAGGATTTCCTGACCCGGCTGCTCGAGGCTTCGCCCTCGGCGCCGACGTCCGCCGAACCCGAGGATCGAATCGGATGATTAGTCGAGAGGACTTCGAGAGCTTCATGATACGGATGGAGCTGAACTACGAGGAGATCGGTGACAACCTGTGGATCATCGATCCCGATCTCAGCGGCCGGTCGGCGATCGTGGTGAGCTACTCGCCGCCTCTGATCGTACTGCGCTCGGCCGTCGCAGCGGAGCCCGACAATGATGCGGAGCGGCTGAAACTGTACAGCCGCCTGCTGCAAATGAACGCCTCGGAACTCGTACACGGATCCTATGGCCTGGAGGACGGCGAGATCGTGCTCGGTGACGCCCTGGAACTGGAGAATCTGGATTACTCTGAATTCCAGGCATCTTACGAGAGCCTCGCGATCGCGTTGGCATCGCACAAAGACAACCTCACCACGGACTGATTGATATGGGAATTTTCGATCGTCTCTCTCGTCTTCTCAGGTCGAACATCAACGACCTGATTGCCAAGGCTGAGAATCCGGAAAAAATGCTCGTCCAGGTCATCGAAGACATGCGCAAGCAGCTCGCGATGGCCAAGCAGGAAGTAGCTGTCGCGATTGCGGACGAGCGGAAACTGCGCATGCAGGTCGAGGAAGAGCGCAAGCAAGCCCAGGAGTGGGAACGGCGGGCACGGCTTGCGATTCGCGAAGAGCGCGACGACCTGGCCAAACAGGCTCTCGTGAGGGGGCAGGAACACGCCTCCAACGCCGCCGAACTCGAGGAGCAGTGGACCAGGCACCGTGAGGAGACCGAGCGCCTCAAAGACTCGCTGCGCCAATTGAACTCCAAGATCGAAGAGGCGAAGCGAAAAAAAAACCTCCTCATCGCGAAGCAGAAGCGGGCGCAGGCACAGCGTCGGATTCACGACACGATGGCTGGTCTGCAGGACAAGAGCGCATTCCGTGCTTTCGATCAGATGGTGGAGAAGATCGAAGAAACGGAACGAAAAGCGATCGCTTCTGCCGAAATTACCGAAGATCTCGAGGGCGACGATCTGACGCGGGAATTCACGATGCTCGAGGGCGTCGGCAGTGATGAGGACGTAGAAGACCGCCTGCTGGCCCTCAAGAGGGACATGGGCCTGCTGGGTCCGGCGCAACAGGAAGCACCCAAGGCCCTCGAGGCGGCGGATGACGACGAGGAAGACGACGAGGAAAACGACGTCGAAGGCGACTTAGAAATCGTCGACGCGGAAGTCGAATCCATCGAGAACAGCGACGCGGACGAGGAGGAGTGACAGCTTAGCGGTCGGGCAGCAATGTTCTGAATTCGTCCCACACGCCGGACGTCGCGGCCACGAACCCGCCGACCGGCAGGTCGCCGTCGCCACATGACAGACCGGAAATCGGCAGCGGCTCGAACCTCCCCCCCGCCTCGCGAACGATGAGGGCTCCGGCGGCAACGTCCCAAGGCATCAGGTGGAATTCGAAGAATGCGTCCAACCGGCCGCATGCTACGTCGCAGAGGTCGAGCGCTGCCGCGCCCGCACGTCGGATGCCGGCGGTGTTGCGCAAGACGTTCGAGAACGTCTCGAGATACGCCGGGAGGATGTCCAGTCTCTTGAACGGAAACCCCGTGCCCACCAACGCGAGCCGCAGCTCCGTGAGGCCCGACACGTGGATCGGCTTACCGTCGCGTCGTGCGCCCTCTCCACGGACGGCCTCGAAACACTCGCCGGTCGCCGAGTTGAGCACGACCCCGACCAGCAGGCCGTCGGCGTCCCGGGCTGCGATCGAAACGGCATACGCCGGGTAGCCATGCAGCCAGTTGGTCGTGCCATCCAGCGGATCGATGATCCAGCGCACGGGAGCTGCCGAATCCGACATCCCGGCTGACATTCCGCTCTCTTCCGCCAGAATCCCGTGGTCCGGGAAGCGTGCCCGGATCGTCTCCACGATCTGTTTCTCCGCTTCGAGATCCACTTCCGTGACGAAGTCGGAGCGCCCTTTCTCCTCCCACCCGGACGGGTCGATACGGCCGACGCCTGCGGCGTGCACGGCCGCCGCAGCCGTCGCAGCCGATAGCGCGACTTCCAGGAGTTCCGCATTTCCGACGTCCACCATGTCGGTTCCCGTTGTTGCCCGTGTTTCCGACCGCAGGTACCTTGCGACGACCTGCTACTGACCTGCCACGCCAACAACCTAACGCCGGATGAACCAGCGCAAACCCCGCATCTTCAGCGGCATCCAACCCTCCGGCGAGTTGCATCTAGGAAACTACCTGGGCGCCGTGCAGAATTGGGTCGGGTTGCTCGAGGACTACGATGCTTTCTACTGCATTGTGGATCTGCACGCGATCACGATCTCGTACGAGCCGGCTGACCTCGCTCAGCGCGTATTCGATATGGCGGTCGGCTTGATGGCGAGTGGTCTCGATCCCGAGCGTTGTACGCTTTTCGTACAGTCCGCCGTGCCCGAACACGCAGAACTGCAATGGCTCCTTGGCACGGTCACGCCCCTTGGCGAGTTGCAGCGGATGACGCAGTTCAAGGACAAGTCCCAATTCGTTGAGAGCGTGAGCGCCGGTTTGTTGACGTATCCGGTCCTGCAGGCGGCCGACATTCTCCTCTACAAGGGCGAGCGCGTGCCTGTGGGGGAAGATCAGCGCCAGCACCTCGAGCTGACGCGGGAAATAGCCCGGCGCTGGAACACGCGGTTCGGGGACTATTTTCCCGAGCCGCAGCCGCTGATTACGGAGGGGAAGCGAATCCTGGGACTCGACGGCGCCTCGAAGATGTCCAAGTCTCAAGGAAATACGATTCCACTCCTCACCGAGCCCGACGAAATGCACGCCCTGCTCCGGACGGCAGTGACGGATCCGGCCCGTGTGCGGAGGGACGATCCGGGCAACCCACATGTATGCAATGTGTTTGCTCTCCACGGTCATTGCACGCCGTCTGCCGAGCGGGACGACATCGAAATCCTCTGTCAGACGGCAGGAATCGGCTGTGTGGACTGCAAGAACCGGCTGGCCGACAATCTGGCGGCTTCTCTGGCTCCGGTCCGGGAGCGGGCTCGCGAGCTCCGCAGCCATCCGGATCAAGTGTGGGAAATTCTGGCGGCCGGTGGCACGAAGGCACGAGCCGTAGCCCGCGATACGATCGGTGAGGTACGCGAGCGTATGGGGCTGGGCAGCCCCAGCGCCTGAGTCGGAGAAGCCTGTTGAGGAACTCGGGCGAGCCGCGTAACGAGCGCCGCATGGCCCGCCGGCTGGTCGTGTGGATGCACTCCGATCGTTACCCCAACTGGTCGATTCCACCGGACAGTCTGCGGCGCTTGCGTGATGTCGCCGGTTCGGACTGGGTCATCGAGTCTGTGGAGATTGTGGCCAGGCCTTCGGGTGACGGAGCGAAACAGGTGCCCGAACCGGTATTGGCCGCAGTTGCCGATGCGGAGGTCTACTTCGGATTCGGTGTTCCCGCAGATGTGCTTCGGGCCGGCAGGAACTTGTGCTGGGTCCACTCCGCGGCTGCGGGAGTCAGATCGTCGCTGACGCCGGAGATGCGGGCGAGCGACGTCCTGTTCACCAATTCGGCCGGAGTATACGGACGTTCGCTAGCCGAATGGGCCGTCGGTGCCATGCTCTACTTCGCCCGCGGTTTCGACCTCGCGGCCGGGTCCGAGAACCCCTGGCCGTTCGATGTCACGGCGTCCGAAACAGGTCCGTTGCGCGAGATCCACGGCAGCCGTGTCGCCGTGGTGGGGTATGGCGGTATCGGGCGGGAGGTCGGTCGGCTGGCGGCCGCTCTGGGTATGCGCGTGACCGCCGTTCGGGCTCATCCGGACCATCCTCAACCAGCCGAGGTTGATCGCGTACTCGGCCCGGATCAATTGAAAGATGCCGTGGCGGACGCGCACTACGTCGTCCTGGCGCTTCCTGAGACGGCCGGAACTATCGGGTTGGTTGGGCGGGAAGTGCTGGCGACGATGCGCTCCGATGCCGTCTTGTTGAATCTGGCGCGTGGCAGCATCGTGGACGAGTCGGCGCTGGTGGAAGCCCTGAAGCTCGGTGCCTTGCGTGGAGCGGCTTTGGATGTGTTTGCCCGGGAGCCCCTGTCGGCAGACAGTCCGCTTCTTGCGTTGCCCAACGTTCTCGCGACGCCGCATACTGGTTCGGTGTCGCCTCGGTTGTGGGATCGCCAGACTGATCTCATGGTTGAGAACCTGGCTCGTTTCTTGAGAGGTGAATCCCTGGTGAATCTGGTCGATAAACAGCGGGGGTACTGAACGTGGAGCGACTCGTCAAAGCGGCGGTAGAACGCGGCGCTACCGTGATACATATCAAGTCGGACGACGTATTCCGGGCGCGAATCGACGGCAAGATGGTCAAGTTGTCCAGCCAGGTGTTTACTCCCCAGGAAGTACGACAGATCGCCCTGCGGCTGATCCCGGACGAAGGCGACAGGGATCGGATTGACGATCTGCGCGAATTCGACACGTCGTGGAAACTTGATGGTGTGGGCAGATTTCGCGTCAACATCCTGCGCCAGCTGGGTGCATTCATGATCATCATGCGCGTGATGCCGCTCGTTGTCCCCACCCTGGACGAGCTCAATCTGCCAACGGTGCTCGGCGAGATCGCGGAGTCCGACCAGGGGCTGGTCCTGATCACCGGCGCCGTAGGAACCGGCAAGAGCTCGACGCTGGCAGGTATGGTGGCGTGGATCAACAGCCGGCAGCAGAAGCACATCGTGACGCTCGAAGATCCGATCGAATTCCTTTACGAAGACGACGTGAGCGCGATCACCCAGCGCGAGATCGGCGTGGATACCGCATCGTTCCGCGAGGGTCTGCGCGCGGCCCTGCGCCAGGATGCCGACGTGATCCTGATCGGAGAGATGCGGGACCGGGAGACGGTGGCCACGGCGATCAGTGCGGCGGAACTCGGCCTGCTCGTAATCTCGACGATGCATTCGGCGACCGCGGTGGCGGCCATCGGCCAGCTTCTGGGGTCGTTCGAAGAGGAGGAAGCCGACGTGGCCCGGTTCCGTGTGGCCGATACACTCCGGGCCGTGATCGCACAGCGCTTGCTCCCGCGATCGGGCTCGGATGCCCTGATTCCGGCCGTAGAAGTACTGCGCGTAACTGGCGCGATCCGCGATTGCATTCTGAACGCCAGCCCCACGGAGGACATCACGGAGCTGATGGAGCAGGGGACGGAGGCCTACGGGATGAGGACGATGCAGCAACATTTGCGCGAACTCGTTCAGGTGGGGCTCGTGGACTACGAGGTGGCCCGGTCAGCGGCGCCGAGCCCGAGCGACTTCGAGCTCGTCATGGAGATGCTGGCAGGCGACGATCTCGACGGTGCGATGTGAATCTGGAAGGCATCTATCTTCCGGTGACAACACCGTTCCGATCCGCGGACGGCAGCTTCGACAGTGATGGATTCGCGTCGAATCTGAGGGCGTGGGGCGAGTTTCCGATCGCCGGTGTCCTCGTGGGTGGTTCCACCGGCGAGTCCGTGTTGCTCGATCGCGAGGAATTCGCAGCGGCCCTCCGTCTCGCACGCGAGACATTACCGGCGAGTTGCACGATTCTGGCCGGGGCGGGGAGGCAGTCGACTCGGGCCACGATCCAGGCGTGTGTCGAAGCGGCCGCGGCCGGCGCCGATGCCGTACTCGTCCTGCCCCCGTCATATTTTCATGCGCAGATGACGGCTGACGCGCTACGGCTGCACTTCTGGGAGGTCGCGGACGCCTCGCCGGTGCCGGTGGTGCTGTACCACGTGCCGAAGTTCGTACCGGTAAACCTCATTCCCGAACTGGTCGGTGAGCTGATACGCCACCACAACATTGCCGGGATCAAGGACTCCTCGGGCAACATCCAGAACCTCGGCGCCCTGTGTGACGTGTGCGGTGACGAGGCGGCGGTCCTCGTGGGAGCAGGCACACACCTTTATTCTGGCTTGGAAATTGGCGCCCGCGGTGGCATCATCGCGGTCGGCCTGCTTGCCCCATCCGATGCGACGGATCTGTACGATGCTTTCATGACGGGCAGAACCAACGAAGCGGGTCGGCTTCAGGAGCGGATCGGGCCATTGCACAAGGCGGTGGTGGTGGCCACAGGCGTGCCGGGCCTGAAGCTCGCGCTGGACCTGCTTGGCTTCGTCGGCGGGCCACCCCGTCCGCCGCTATTGCCGCCGGACGAGGCGACGGGCGTCAAAATCCGGGAAGCGCTCACTCATGCTGGCCTTCGCATGGACGCAAAGGCCGCGAGGAACTGAATGTTCAGCGAATCAACACGCTGTATCGTACTCGTCGGCGCCCAGTGGGGTGACGAGGGGAAGGGAAAGATTACAGACGTTATCGCCGAGCAGGCGACCATCGTCGCACGATACCAGGGTGGCGCCAACGCCGGCCACACGGTCGAAGTGGGAGAGGAGCAGTTCATCCTGCACCTGATCCCGTCGGGTGCCCTGTACCCGACGGTTCGCTGCCTGCTCGGAAACGGCGTCGTGATCGATCCGTGGACGCTCGCTGAAGAAGTGGAGATGCTCGAGGGCCGGGGAATCGACATCTCGGGCCGCCTCGGAATTTCCTGGCGGGCCCATCTCGTGCTGCCATACCACAAGCTGCTCGATGGGGCGAGCGAGGCAAGCCGAGGCGTTGAGATCGGCACGACGCGGCGAGGAATAGGTCCGGCATATCTGGACAAGGTCGCGCGGACCGGGATTCGTGTGTGTGACCTGGTGGACCTGCGTGCGGTTCGTGAGAGGATCGAGGTCCAGTGCGACCTGGCGAACACTCGTCTGGCCAACTACGGATCGGATGATCGGGCGAACCCGACCGAGATCATGGATCGTCTTGAGTCGGTGGCGCCGGGCCTGGTGGTCAACGCCGTGGAGACGGGCGACGAGATCCGGGCCGGTCTCACGGCGGGAGGACGCGTTCTGCTCGAGGGCGCCCAGGGCTCACAACTCGACGTCGATCATGGCACTTATCCGTTCGTGACATCCTCCAATACGACGGCCGGCGGGGCCGCCGTAGGCGTGGGTATCGGCCCGACGCTGATCGACGAAGTCCTGGGCGTCGTGAAGGCCTACACCACCCGGGTGGGCAACGGCCCGTTGCCTACGGAGCTCGAGGGAGAAGAAGCGGATCACCTTCGCACCCTGGGCGGCGAATTCGGCGCGACGACGGGACGTCCGCGCCGGCCTGGTTGGTTCGACGGCGTGGTGGTCCGCCATGCCGCCGCCGTAAACGGCCTGACGGCGCTGGCGGTGACGAAGCTGGATGTGCTGGACAGTTTCGAGGAAATCAAACTTGGGGTTGAATATGAGTTGGACGGAGCCGCGCAGGGCGAATTTCCGCCTCGCGCGCAACAACTCGATGGCGTCCAGCCGATCTATGAGATGTTGCCTGGCTGGAAGACAATGACCGAGAATTGCCGGACGTGGGATTCCCTGCCTGAAAACGCTCGCGCGTATCTTCGCCGCATCGAGTCCGTGTCCGGCGTTCCCATTCGGTACGTGAGCGTCGGATCCCTCCGCAGTCAGATCGTCTCGGTGTAGCAGCCTGCTGGGAGATTGAGAGATCGCGCGAGTGGTTCCAGGAGCCTTCTGCGCGTTGCCTGATGGCGTTTTCCTCTCTATAATAAAAGGCTCTTTCAGTGATCCGTCTGGTCCGGCGGAAGAGGAAGACGCGAAATGCCTGCGGGCGTCGCGTCTTTTGTTTGATGGAGCCGGTAATGTTTGAGCAACCGGGTGACAGACTGGACAGTGTGTTCCGCAGGTTGATGAGCCGTGGGGTTCTCACACAACATGTTTTGCGGGAAGCACTTCGGGAGATACGTAAGGCCCTGTTGGAAGCCGACGTGAACTTCAGGGTCACGAAGAATTTCCTCCAGGCGATCAAGCAGTTCCAGGCGATGCGTAAGATGATGAAGCAGATGGGCAGACTCGCCCCCCGGCTTGCCGGAGGTGGCGGACTCGGTTCGATGCTTCGGTAACAGGGGAACGGAATGGCAACGACGATTCGACTTCAGCGGACGGGCCGGAAGAAGCAGGCCTCGTTCCGTATCGTAGTATCCGATCGCGCGGAGTCCAGGGATGGGCCGGCGATCGAAACGCTCGGCACCTACAATCCGCGCACGCAGCCGTCACTGATCAAGCTGAACACGGTGTCTGCGTTGAACTGGCTGCACGAGGGTGCACAGCCGACCCAGACTGTCGTCTCGATTTTTCGGACGACCGGTGTCTGGACGAAGTTCCGGCAGGGCGTCACGGGCGACGCGGTGGCCGAGGAAGACGCGAT